>NZ_JBAKHW010000003.1:0-130261 GCF_036906815.1 Micromonospora sp. CPCC 205539
CTCCAGCAGTCACCCCCCCCCCTGACCGACGGCCGGGGCCGGCCCCCCGCAGGGGGGACCGGCCCGGCCCGTCAGCCCCTGCTGATGGCGGGAACGGCGAGCGGGACGGTGAGCGTGAGCAGCGGGCCGTCGCGCAACATCGAGCTGGGCCGGTCCAGCCGTCGTAGAGTCCGCAACATCGGGGTGTTCTCGGCCTGGACGTGCAGCACGAGCGCCGCGTACCCGGCACCGTCGGCGTGCCGGGCCAGCCGGCGCAGCAGCGCCGAGCCCAGCCCACGACGCTGCCAGTCGTCGCGGACCAGGAACGCCACCTCGGCCTCGTCGCCCTCGCCGAGGAGGTTGGCCATCGCGACCACCGACTCCGCCGTCCCGTCGGCGGCGGTCGTCGTGGCGATCAGCGTCAGCCCTCGGCTCGGCTCCAGCAGCCGCCGCAGGCGGGCCGGCTGCGGCACCGCCGCACCGCCCAGGTAACGCCGGTGCCGGCTGCGCGGTGAGCACCTCTCGTGCAGCTCCTGTACGCCCGGCAGATCGTCCGCGCAGGCCGGCCGCACGACCAGCTCCGCGCCGTCGGGCAGCACCAGGGTGACCTGCTCGGTGGCCCGACGCGTCACCGTGGCGGCCAACTCCACCAGGGCCTGTGCCCGCGCGTACTCCGCCGGGGTGAACGCGGGCGCGGCCCGCCGCAACGCGAACGAGCCGCCCGTCGGGTCGGCCAGCAGCATGCTCGTGTCGGCGACCCCCCGGCCGGGCGCGGCCGCCGCCGGCCGCCAGCTCACCGAATCGGCGCCGAGCAGGGTACGCAGTGCCTCACCCGTCGCGTCCGGGTCCCGCACCAACCGGTTGGCCAGCCCGAGCACCCGGGTGGGCTGGTCGGCAAGGCCGCGCGCCTCGCTGCGCGCCACCCAGCAGTCCCGGCCCCGACCCCGCTCGACGGCGGCGATCAGCTCGGCCTCGTCGAGCGCGTCCGGCGCGTCGACCAGGAAATCGTCCACGGCACCCTGCTCGGTGGGCTGCACCTGCAAGGTGAGGATGTTGACCCCACGCAGCGCGAGGCTCGCCGTGAGCACCGACAGGTAACCCGGCCGGTCGTCCACGGTGGCTCGAATCCGCCACAACGTCATGGTTGGCTCCCTTCCCCGGTACGAGCCTCGTCCCCGGCTGTTGCCGCGCGATTGCTCGCCGGTGACTTCCCGGGTCTTTGGACCGACCGAGAGCCGCCAGCTCGCTCAGGGGCCGGCGACCACCGGCGGCGCGCCGACCAGGTCCAGCCGATCGCCGAGGATCACCGCGCTGGCCCGGACGAGCTGGGCGAGCCGGTCCACCTCGGTGCTGTGGAACGCGGCGGCGGAGAGGGTCTCGCTGTGCTCACGGGCCACCACCAGGACCAGACCGGCCCGGCCGAACGGGGCGACCGCGTGGTGCGTGCCATCGGGTGTCGTCATCGACCGGCCGCGCAGCGGGGTCACCTCCGGCAGCCGCAGCGGGTCGGGAGCCCGCCAGCTCGCGTGCCCGACGGTCGCCCCACCGGTGCCCCCGGCCCGTGAGGCCCAGTCCACCGGCACCACGGCGGCGACCGCCCAGTCGGCCGCCAGCAGCCCCGGCACCGCATCGACCAGAGTGGCCATCCCGTCGGCCGGGTTGGCCGCGACCTGGGCCAGCAGTTCGGCATCCTGGCCGGTGGTGGTGGGCGCGCCGATCGCCCGCCACACACCGTCCACCCGGACGCCCGGAATCGCCGCGAGGCCGGCCAGCAGTCGCTCGACCCGAGCAGCACCCGGCCAGACCACCGTGAAGTCGTCCACGGCGCGCCCGCCGAGGCGCTCCAGGACCACCACCTGCACGATGTCCGCGCCGGAAACGCCCAGCGTGCGGGCGACCTGGCCGAGCGTGCCCGGACGGTCCGGCAGGGTGACCCGAACTCGCAGCAACATGTCAGTCCCTCCGCTCGGCGGACCGGCGACGGCGGCCGGCAGGATGGTCACCAGCCTGGTAGTTGACCATTTCGTCCCTGTTGCAGAGGCATGTCCCGAGGGGAAAATCTGACCTTGACAACGTGAGCGGGCTGCCATCAACTAGTCGAATGACCGATCCGGCCGTCGACGCGATCCGGCCGGGAGTCAATCCGGCCTCCCCCGCCGGGCTCGACCTTGACCGGCTCGCCGGCTACCTCGCGGAGCACCGGCCCGAGCTGGCCGCCGGGCCGCTGCGGGCCGAGCTGATCGCGGGCGGCAAGTCCAACCTCACCTACCTGCTGCACCTCGGCGACCGGGAGGTCGTGCTGCGCCGACCGCCGCTGGGGCACGTGCTGGCGACCGCACACGACATGGCCCGCGAATTCCGGGTCATCTCGGCGCTGGCGCCGACCGAGGTGCCGGTGCCCGACGCGCTGCTGCTCTGCGCCGACCCCGAGGTGATCGGCGCACCGTTCTACCTCATGCAGCGGATGCCCGGCGAGGTCTTCCGCAGCCGCCGACAGACCGACCCGCTGGGCGACGAGCGGCGCCAGGCGCTGGCCATGGCCATGATGGACACGCTCGCGGCGCTGCACACCGTCGAGCCGGCCGCGGTCGGGCTGAGCGACTTCGGCCGCCCGGAGGGTTACCTGGCCCGGCAGGTGCGCCGCTGGTCCGGGCAGCTCGACCGCTCGCGCAGCCGCCCACTGCCCGGCATCGACGAACTGCGCGACCTGCTCGCGGCGACCGCCCCCGAGGGCGCGAACGCGGGCCGGATCGTGCACGGCGACTACCGGCTGGACAATCTCCTCGCCTCGGCCGACCCGGTGGCCGTGCACGCCGTGCTGGACTGGGAGATGGCCACCCTCGGCGACCCGCTCGCCGACCTCGGGCTGCTGTTGACGTACTGGGACGTGCTGGGCGGCAGCGAGACGGCCACCGGCAACCCGGTCGCGGACGGGCTCGGCCCGCGGGCCGGCTTCCCCACCGGCGCCGAGTTGATCGACCGCTACGCCGGACGCAGCGACGTCGACGTCGGGCCGCTGCACTGGCACGTGGCGCTCGGCTGTTTCAAACTCGCGGTCATCTGCGAGGGCATCCACTACCGCCACACGCTCGGGCAGACGCTCGGCGAGGGCTTCGACCGGATCGGCGACATGGTGGCACCGCTGGTCGTGCACGGGCTGACCGCTGCCAGGGAGCGGTGATGGACTTCGCTTACGACAACCGGACCGAGGAGCTGCGCGCTGAGCTGGGCCGGTTCCTGACCGAGCACGTCTATCCGGCCGAGTCGGTGCACGCCGAGCAGGTGGCCGCCGGGGACCCGTGGTCGCGTACCCCCGTGCTGGCCGAGCTGAAGGCGGAGGCCCGCAAGCGCGGCCTGTGGAACCTCTTCCTGCCCGATCCGCGCTATGGCGCCGGCCTGACCAACCTCCAGTACGCGCCGCTCGCCGAGTTGACCGGGCGCAGCCCGCACCTCGCGCCGGAGGCGGTCAACTGCGCCGCTCCGGACACCGGCAACATGGAGCTGCTGGCCGAGTTCGGCTCGGAGGCGCAGCAGAAGCGCTGGCTGATGCCGCTGCTGGAGGGTGAGATCCGCTCGGCGTTCTGCATGACCGAGCCGGATGTCGCCTCCTCCGACGCCACCAACATCGCCACCCAGATCACCCGGGACGGCGACGAGTACGTGATCAACGGACGCAAGTGGTGGTCGTCCGGCGCGATGGACCCGCGCTGCGAGATCTTCATCGTGATGGGCAAGACGGACCCCACCGCCGACCGGCACCGCCAGCAGAGCATGGTGCTGGTCCCCCGGGACACCCCCGGCGTCACCGTCCGTCGGGGCATGACCGTCTTCGGCTACACCGACGGTTCGCACGGCGGGCACGCCGAGATCGACTTCACCGACGTCCGGGTGCCCGCGGACAATTTGATCGGCACCGAGGGCACCGGCTTCGCCATCGCCCAGGCCCGGCTGGGCCCGGGCCGCATCCACCACTGCATGCGGCTGATCGGCATGGCCGAGCGGGCTCTGGAGCTGCTGTGCCGACGGGCCAGCGAGCGGATCGCGTTCGGCCGGCCACTGGCCGAGCAGGGCGTGGTCCGGGAGTGGATCGCGGAGTCGAGGGTCCGCATCGAGCAGGCCCGGCTGTTGGTGCTCAAGACGGCCTGGCTGATGGACACCGTCGGCAACAAGGGCGCGCACACCGAGATCCAGGCCATCAAGATCGGTACGCCGGCGATGGCGGAATGGGTGATCGACAAGGCCATCCAGGGGTACGGCGGCGCCGGCGTCAGCCAGGACACCCCGCTGGCCGCCCTCTGGGCGCAGACCCGCACTCTGCGCCTGGCCGACGGCCCCGACGAGGTCCACCGCTCGTCGCTGGCCAAGCGCGAACTCCGCCGCTGGACCCCAACCCCCGCCTGAACCCCCACCGCGCTACGCGCTAACGCGCAACATCCTGGACGTAGTGGCCTCCCGCGCACCGGACGCCACTACATCCAGGACCAAGCGCGCCCACACCCAAACGCCGCGCACCCACGCCCGGCCACCCGCACCCACCCGCACCCGGCCGCGCCCGGTCGCATCGGTGATCATGAGGTTGACGGGGCGCTCTGTCGGAATTGTCGCCCGCTAACCTCATGATCAACCCCGCACAGCAGCGGGGCGGGCGGGGGCGGGGCGGGGGTGGGCGGGGGCGCGTTAAGCGCTGGCTCGGTGGACCAGTTGGGTGTCCAGGAGGATGTGGGGGGCGGGGAGGTCGTCGCCGCGGATTCGGGCGACGAGCAGTCGGGCCATCTGCCGGCCCATCTCCTCCACCGGCTGGAAGACCGTGGTGAGCGGCGGGTCCGCCTGCCGCGCGATCGGCGCATCGTCGAAGCCGACCACCGCGACGTCCTCGGGCACCCGCCGGCCGGCCTCGCGCAGGGTCCGCAGCGCCCCGAAGGCCATCAGGTCGGAGGCGACGAAGACCGCGTCCAACTCCGGGCAGGTGTCCAACAACCGCCGCATGCCGGCCGCGCCGCTGCCCTCGCTGAAGTCGCCGTACGCGATCAGGTCGGGGTTGACGCCGGCCCCGGTGGCCTTGACGGCCTCGGTGTAGCCGGCCAGGCGGGCCAGGCCGGCGCCCATGTCCTGCGGCCCCGCGATGGTGGCGATCCGCCGCCGCCCTCGGCCGGCCAGGTACTCCACGGCCTGTCGGGCGCCACCCACGTTGTCCACGTCGACGAACCAGGCCGGCTGGGCGCCGGGTTGCAGCATCCGGGCCGGCCGGCCGCCGAGCACGGAGGGCAGGCCGCGCTCCTCGAGCAGGGTCGGCAGCGGGTCGGAGTCGTGCAACGACAACAGGAGTACGCCGTCGACGTGCTGGTTGGTCAGGTGGTGCTCGACCCGTTCCCGCTCCACCGGCGACTGGGCCATGGCGAGCCAGAGCTGCATCGGCGTCTCCAGCAGCCCGGAGCTGATACCCCGGACGATCCCGGCGAAGAACGGTTCGGTGAAGACCCGCTCGCCGGACTCGGACACCACCAGCGCGACGGAGTCGGTCCGCTGGGTGACGAGCGCACGGGCGGCCCGGTTGGGCACGTACCCCAGCTCGGCGATGGCCTGTTGGACCGCGGCCCGGGCCTCCGGGCTGACCTGGGGCGAGCCGTTGACCACGCGGGAGACGGTGCCCCGCCCGACGCCGGCGCGTGCCGCGACCGCGTCCAGGGTCGGGCGCCCGAGCGACCGGGTGCGCTGCGTTGTCATCGTCTGCTCCTCCGACGGCGGGCGGACCCGATGGCACCTGCCGGAGGTGCGCACCGGGACCGCCCGGATGGCTGGCCCGAGCCTATTGTGCGGCCAGACCGTTGCGTCGGATCACCGAGGCGTACCACCTGGCGCTTGACTTGGGGATGCGGGCCTGGCTGACGTAGTCGACGTGGATCATGCCGAACCGCTTGGTGTAGCCCCAGGCCCATTCGAAATTATCCATCAGCGACCAGGCGAAGTATCCGCGCAGGGGCACCCCCGCGGTGATCGCCTCGTGCGCGGCGCGCAGGTGGGCGTCGAAGTAGGCCAGCCGGTCGACGTCGTCGACCTGCCCGTCGGCGACCGTGTCGACGAACGCGGAGCCGTTCTCGGTGACGTAGAGCGGCAGGTCCGTGTACTCGTCGTGCACCCGGCGCAGCGTCTCGACCAGGCCCGGCGCGTCGATCTCCCAGTCCATGTCGGTGACCGGGACGCCCCGGCTGACGAACCGGACGTCCTCGCTGCCCGGCCAGCAGGAGGGCGTCGGCTCCGCCTCGGCGGCGGCGACCACGTGCCGGCTGTAGTAGTTGATCCCGACCAGGTCGAGCGGGGTGGCGATGGTGGCCAGGTCGCCATCGTGTACGTGGTCGAAGGTGGTCACCGTGCTCAGGTCAGCCACCAGGTCCGCCGGGTACGACCCGCGCAGCAGCGGGTCGAGGAAGAACCGGTTGGCCAGCGCGTCGATCCGGCGTGCCGCGTCCACGTCCGCGGGGGCGTCGGTGGCCGGGTCGACCGGGTAGAGGTTGACCGTGACGCCCACCTCGGCGCTCGGCTGGGCGGCCCGCAGCGCCTGCACGGCGAGGCCGTGACCGAGCATCAGGTGGTGCCCGGCGCGGACCGCGTCGGCGCCGCTGGTGCGGCCGGGCGCGTGCACCCCGGAGCCGTAGCCGAGGAACGCCGAGCACCACGGTTCGTTCAGCGTGGTCCAGTGGCGCACCCGGTCGCCGAGCGCGTCGGCCACCAGCGTCGTGTAGTCGGCGAACCGGGCGGCGGTGTCTCGGGCCGGCCAGCCGCCGGCGTCCTCCAGCGGCTGCGGCAGGTCCCAGTGGTAGAGGGTGAGCCAGGGATCGATGCCGTGCCCGAGCAGCTCGTCGACCAGCCTCCGGTAGAAATCCAGGCCGCGCTGGTTGGCCGGGCCGGTGCCGCCGGGCTGCACGCGGGGCCAGGAGACCGAGAAACGGTACGACGACAGGCCCAGTTCCGCCATCAGCGCGACGTCGTCGCCGAGCCGGTGGTAGTGGTCGCAGGCCACGTCGCCGGTGTGCCCGGCGACCACCCGGCCATCGGTGTGGCTGAACGTGTCCCAGATCGACGGGGTACGGCCGTCCTCGGTCGCCGCGCCCTCGATCTGGTACGCGGCGGTCGCGGCTCCCCAGAGGAAGCCGGCCGGAAAGGTCAACGCCGGGCGTCCGTCGAGGACGCCGACGGCGGGTGGGCTGGCGGGGTCGCTCACGACTTGACGGCACCTTCCATGATCCCGCCGATGATCTGGCGGCCGAACACGATGAACACGATGACCAGCGGTACGGTGCCGATCGCGGTCGCGGCGAACACCTGCGAGTAGTCCGTGTAGTAGGCGTACGAGAGGAAGGCCAGGGACACCTGCAGGGTGGGGTTCTCCGGGGTGAGCACCGCGTACGGCCACAGGTAGGAGTTCCACGTCTCCATGAAGGTGAGCAGGCCGAGCACGGCCGCGGCCGGGCGCAGCGCCGGCAGCACGATGTTCCAGTAGATGCGGAACGTGTTGGCCCCGTCGACCCGGCCGGCCTCGATCAGCTCGTCGGAGATCGCCTGGGTGGCATACTGCCGCATCATGAACACGCCGAAGGCGCTGACCAGGAACGGCACGGTCACCGCGTAGAGGGTGTCGTACCAGCCGAAGTCCTGGATCATTCCCCAGAGCGGGATCAGGCCGAGCTGCGTCGGGATCATCATGGTCACGATGATCGACAGCAGCAGCGCGTTGCGGCCCCGGAAGCGCAGCTTGGCGAAGGCGAAGCCAGCGAGGGACCCGGTGAGCACCACCGACAGGGTGACGACCGACGAGACGATCACCGAGTTGAGCAGGCCGGTGAGGAAGTTGGCCGCATCGTTGTCGAGCACCCGGCCGAAGTTGTCACCGAACGAGCCACCGGGCGTCATCGGCGGTGGGACGTCGTTGATGGCGTCCAGACTGCGGGTGGCGATGACCACCATGTAGTAGAAGGGGTAGATCGAGAGCAGCACCGCCAGCACGAGTGCGCAGTAGGTCAGCGGGCTGGTGCGCCAGAGGCGCTGGGAGGCGGAGTTCACGGCTGTCTCCTCATTTGACCGTGCGGCGGACGAGCACGAAGTTGAGCAGCGAGACCAGCGCGATCATGATGAACATCGCCCAGGCCACGGCCGCGCCGTACCCCGCGGTGTTCAGGTTCTCGATGCCGAGCTCGTACATGTACATCGCCAGGGTCTGGAACTCGCGCTGGTCCCCGCCGGTGATGTTGCCGTTGGCGAAGACCAGCGGCTCGGTGAAGAGCTGGAGCCCGCCGATGGTGGACAGGATCACCACGAAGACGAAGGTCGGGGTGAGCATCGGCAGGGTGATCCGCCAGAACTGCTTCCACTGGCCGGCGCCGTCGATCGCCGCCGCCTCGTAGAGGTCGCGCGGGATGGCCTGCATGCCGGCCAGCAGGATCAGCGTGTTGTAGCCGGTCCACCGCCAGTTGACCATCGAGGCGATGGCGGTCCAGGAGCTCCAGCGTTCGGCGTCCCAGTCGATCGGGTCGACCCCGACCATGCCGAGCAGCCAGTTGAACACGCCGAAGTCGCGCTGGAACAGCATCCCGAAGACGATCGCCACCGCCGCGACGGAGACCACGTTCGGCATGAAGATCGCCATCCGGAACAGCGTCCGGGCGCGCAGGAAGGTGCGGTTGAGCAGGTTCGCGAGGAACAGCGCGAGCAGCAACTGCGGAACGGTGGAGAGCAGGAAGATGCCGAAGGTGTTGAGCGTGGCGTTCCAGAAGTACTCGTCCTGCACCAGCGCGACGTAGTTGTCGAACCCGATGAAGGTGTGGTCGCCGACGAGGTTCCAGTCGTGCAGCGACATCCACGCCGTCCGCAGCATCGGGTAGAACCCGAAGATGCCGAAGATCACGAAGAACGGCGCGATGTAGAGGTACGGCGAGAGCTTGAGATCCAGGTGGGTCAGCGAACGCGCTCGGGACCGGCGCGGCGTGGACGGGTGAGGCGGGGGCGCCGCGGGTGGCGGCGGCGCCGTCGTGGCCGACAGGCTCATGGAGTGTCCTTTCGCGGCGCCGGCCGCACCGGCGCTGCGTGGGGTGGTACGCGGAACGGGACGCCACGGGTGGCGTCCGGGCGGGTGCCCGAACGCCACCGCGGTGCAGTGATCAGAGTCAGAAGGCGCCCTGGGTCTTGGCGTCCTTGGCGAACTGCTCCCAGGCCTTGCCCTTCGCGGCCTGCCCGCTCTCGTACGACCGCAGGGCCGGCTCGAAGGCGTTCTCCTTGATGCCCTGGTGCTTCGGGCCGAGGTGCAGCGGCTGGATCTTGGCCACGCTCTCCCCGAAGACCTTGCCGGTCGGCGCGCCGTTGAAGTACTCGTTGGTGTAGCCGAGGAACTCCGGGTTCTTCAGCGCCTCCAGGTTGGTGGGCAGCGGGCCCTTGAGCTTGAACGCCGCCACCTGGTTCTGGGCGTTGGTCAGGTACTCGGCGAGCTTCGCCGCCTCCTTCGGGTACTTGCTCTGCTCCGGCACGGCGAGCCAGGAGCCACCCCAGTTGCCCGCACCGCCCGGAACCGGCGCCACGTCCCACTTGCCCTTGTTCTCCGGGCCGGAGTTCTCCTGCACGATGCCGAGCATCCAGGAGGGGCAGAACGTGGCCGCGAAGGTGCCCTGCTTGAAGCCGGCCGACCACTCCGGCGACCAGGTGGCGGTCTTGGCGGAGATGTTCGCGTCCGCCATGGCGATGGCGGTGTCCCAGGCGGCCTTGACGGCGGGGCTGGTCTCGGCGACGACGTTGTCGTCCTTGTCGTAGAACAGGTCACCGCCCTGCTGGAACATGACCGCGCTGGCCGCGGTGGTGACCGAGTCGAGCAGGCCCTTACCGGTGGCCGAGCGGTACTTCTTGCCGGTCTCGATGAAGGCGTTCCAGTCCGGCCAGAGCGCGGCGACCTGGTCCCGCTCGGTGGGCAGCTTGGCGGCCTCGAACAGGTCCCGGCGGTAGCAGACCGCGAGGCTGCCGACGTCGGTGGGCAGGCCGATCAGCCGGCCGTCCGGCGCCTTGCCCAGCTCGTACTTCCAGGGCAGGTAGTCCTTGCTGTGGTCGGCCACCAGCGGGGCCAGGTCGGCCCAGTTGGCCGGGTTGGCCTTGAACTCGTTGAGGATGCCCTCCTCGAGCGCGATCACGTCGGAGGCGCCCTTACCGGTGGCCAGGGCCCGGACGATCTTTGGCCGGTACTCGTTGAGCTGGGCGGTCTTGCGCAGCTCAACCTTGATGCCGGTGTCCTTCTCGTACTGCTTGACGATCTCGTCGTAGCCGAACTCGCCGAAGGTGTCGACGACCAGCTTGGCCGGCTTCTCGCCGGCGGCCGGCTTGTCGTCGTCGTTGCCGCAGGCCGCAAGACCGCCGATGGCGGTGATCGCGGCCAGGGCAGCGGCCGCCAGGCGGGTACGCCGCGTGGTGACGCTCATTCGGGACCCCTCTTTCCGGTGGTGAGGCTGGGTGGGTGTGGTGGGGGGTGCGTGTGCTGATGGATGTGCGCCGCGCCGGGAGCGCTCCCATGAGATTGCCGGCGGGTTATCGAGGGTGTCAATAGGATGATGGGAGCGTTCCCAGATCGTTACCGGGAGCGACATCAGGCGCGTTAAGTCAGAAAGAGGGCAATTTCCGCCGCCAAAAGCCGAGTTGCAACCCCCACACCCCAGCCCCCACGCCCGAGCCCGCCCCCGCGCCGACGCCCGCGCCCACACCCACGCCCACCCCCGCGCCCGCGCCCGCGCCCGCGCGATCTTGCACTTTCGGTCGCCTCTTCGAGGCTTTTGTCGCATTCGTGGAGGCAGCAACTGCAAGATCGCGGCAGCGATGCGTGCACGCGGGCTTGCCCGCCGAAGATCATGGGGTGGTGGTGCCCGGAAGATTAACTAGGCGGCTTTTGTCCCCCACCACAAGTCCATGATCGGCGAAACCGGCGAAACCGGCCGAACAGCGGAACGGCGGAACCGGCGGAACGGCGGAACCGGCGGAACGGCGGAACCGGCGGAACGGCGGAACCGGCGGAACGGCGGAACCGGCGGAACAGCGGAACCGGCGGAACAGCGGAACCGGCGGAACAGCGGAACGGGCGGAGCGGGGTGCCAGAAGGCTGGCGCCGGGTCAGCAGAAGCGACGCAGAAGCGTGCTGGTGCGGGCGGCGTTGAAGTGGGACGGGTCGAAACGGACGCCCGCCCAGTCCCGCAGCGCGGCGTACCGCGGATCGGCCAGGGCGGCAGTATCCGCCAACGCGACCAGCAGCGCTTGGTGGCCCGCAGGCCCGCCGATGCCCTCCGGCGGGCAGGCCCGCTCGCCGTCCAGGCAGACCGGGTACCGCTCGTCGGGGTCGGCGGTAACCGCGTCCTCGACGACGAGCTCGTGCTCCCACCAGTCGCCGAAGTCGTAGGTGTAGGAGAACCTGCTGCCCTTGCCGAGCACCGCGTCCAGTCGGACGTCCAACTCGTCGTGGAGCGCCAACTCGCCGTCCGGGTCGGGCTCGCCGTACTGGATGGCGTCGATCTCGAACGAGTGCAGGCGGCAGTCCCGCCAACCCATCGCGTGCTGCAGCACCCGGTGCAGCCGGTCCAGCGTGTAGCCGGCCGGGACGAGCACCCGACGCCAGACCGGCGGACGGACGCCGACGAGGGACACCTTCAACTGGAAGATCTGACGCGGCATGCTGTGCTGTCCTTCCGCGGCTTAGGCTGCCAGCATGATCTGCCGAGCGTGCCGGGCCCGGCGGCACGACCACTGCCCGGGCCGGAACTGGTGCGACTGTCAGCACCGTACCGCCCGACCCACACCTCCGGTCACTGGTCCGGCGAGCGAATGAGCGCCGACATCCCGATCCGACGGCTCTGGCCCGAGCCGTCGGAGCTGCCGCTCGACGACGCCGCGCTGACCGCGCTCTACGGTCGCGCCGACCGACCCCGGCTCCGGGTCAACTTCGTCGCCAGCCTGGACGGCGCGGTCACCCTGGAGGGCTACTCGGCCGGGCTCTCCGGCACACCGGACAAGCGGGTCTTCGGCCTGCTGCGGATGCTCTGCGACGCGCTGGTGGTGGCCGCGGGCACGTTGCGCCACGAGGGCTACCGGGCGGTCCGGCTCAACGAGCGCCGCCGCGCCTGGCGCCGCGAGCAGGGGCTGGCCGAGTATCCCACGCTGGTGGTCGTCTCCCACTCGCTCGACCTCGACCCGGCGCAGGCCGCCTTCGCCGACGCGCCGGTCCGGCCGATCGTGCTCACGCACCCGGGCGCCGAGCCACCGCCCGGCCTGACCGACGTCGCCGACGTGCTGCGCTTCGGCGACGACCGGCTCGACCTGACCGCCGGCCTCGCCGAGCTGCACCGACGGGGGTTGGCGCAACTGCTCTGCGAGGGCGGCCCGCACCTCTTCGGCGCGCTCACCGCCGCCGACCTGGTGGACGAGCTGTGCCTCACGGTCGCGCCGTTGCTGGCCGGGCCGGGCTCCGGTCGGATCACCGCTGGCGACGCCGCGCCGCCCCGCCAGCTCGCGCTGCAACACGTGCTCGCCGCCGGAGACGGGGCTCTGCTGACGCGCTACGCGCGTGGCTGACCGGCCTCGTCATGACAATAGTTTGGTGACGACCGCAGTCACCGCGACAGTCACGATCAACCATGCGACCCGGTCAAAGGCGCGGCCCGTGAAGTTCCGCCTGCGAAAGTCGTACGACGTGCGTCGGAGGGCGTCGGCGGTCAGAGCGCGCGGCAGCGCTCGGAAGCCACCCGCCGCGAGCTCCGCCACCAGGAACAACGCGGCGACGAATCCCCCGGCCAGCAGCAGCGGAGTGGCGATCAGGAGCGCCACCCGAGCCCAGCCCGGCATGTCGGCGAAGTCACTCGACTCTCCCGGGTCCGCCTCGGCCGAAGTCGTGAAAGAGGGGTCGACCGCGTCGGCGACGCCGATCACGATGCACATCGAGAGGAACGCCGCCAATGCCACGCCGAGCCAGAGGCTCGAGCCGAACACCTGCGGAACTGCGATGCTCTTGAGGTACGCCTTCAGCTCGGCGAGTCTTTTGTCAAGGCCGTCGCTGTACGCCCACGACTCCCACCGTCGGGTCGTCAGGTTCACCGCTACGTGAGCGTGGTCGCGGTATCTGACGATCACCATGATGCTGCGGGCTTGGACGAGGCGCTCGTCCAGCTGTTCAGGGTCATCGCGTTGGTCCAGGTCAGTGATCACCAGGTACGGCGCACGTTCGTCGCCGCTGGCCGGATCGAACCGGGACTGGCGTACGAAGATCCGATAGTCATCGGCTCCTCGAACGAGCACCTCGATGGCGTGTGCGAGACCCTGCGGGCGGACAAGTCGGCTGGGCAACGACCCGGCGCGGAAGCCGGCGACAGCGGCCGGTGATGTCGGCGTCACGCCGCAACGTTAGACGGCGGAGGCAACGGTCGATCTGACTCTTCGTGCGCGATGGCTACCTCTCCGCAAGGCCTTGGTCTTCCTCACCGTGTCCTCCGCCGCGTCGCGTGGCGACCTGTCGTACTCCTCGGGCAGGATGCACGTCATGCGCGCCGACCGTGATGCCCGACCGACCCGAGCCACCCGATGACCGACCCCGACGTCGACGGCCCCGGCGAGGTCGTCGGTCGAGTGCTGGGCACCGCCGACGCCACCCCGTTGCAATTCTGGACGGCCGTGGCGCCCGGCAGCTACCTCCAGCTCGACGACGTGGTGGTCACCCGGCGTGAGCTGCCCGACCGGGCACCGGTGACGATCGCCGGTGTGGTCACCCAGGTCCGGGCCCGGCACGAGGGCGCGCAGTTCGAGTCCGACGTCTTCGCCATCGCCGACGGCACGCTCCCCGCGCAGGTGCAGGAGGCGGCCGAGGTGACCACCACCCGGGTCGACCCCGAGCTCTACGTGCCGCCGACGCCCGGGGCGGTCGTGCACCGCGCCGAGGGCGACGCCCGGGCGCGGGCGCTGCACTTCGATCGGATGGAGCGGCGGATCCCGATGGGGATGGGCCGCGACGGGGTGCCGGTCTACCTCAACGCCGACTTCCTCGACGGCAGCCGGGGCGCGCACGTCTCGATCTCCGGCATCTCCGGGGTGGCCACCAAGACCAGCTTCGCCACCTTCCTGCTCTACTCGGTCTTCCGGTCCGGGGTGCTGGGCGGCGACGCGGTCAACGCCAAGGCGCTGATCTTCAACGTCAAGGGCGAGGATCTGCTCTTCCTCGACCACCCCAACACCCGCCTCGACGAGCCCACCCGTGCCGCGTACGCGAAGCTCGGTCTGACCGCCGGCGCCTTCCCCGACGTGCGGGTCTACGCCCCGCCGCGGGTCGGCGACGCGGCCGGCACACCCGACGTGAGCAGCCGTCTCACCGGCGTGGACGCCTTCTACTGGACGCTCAGCGAGTTCTGCGCCGACCGCCTGCTGCCGTACGTCTTCGCCGACGCCGACGACGAGCGCCAGCAGTACACGATGGTGGTGCACTCGGTCGCCGCGCACCTGGCCCGCTACGCGCAGCCGGCCGACGGTGGGGTGAGCATCGACGGCGTCCGCCTCGGCTCCTACGGCGATCTGGTCGACCACATCGTCGACCAGCTCAACGACGACGAGACCCGCTCCGACTGGGCGGGCAGCGCGGTGGGCCTGGGCACCGTCAACGCGTTCGCCCGGCGGTTGATCGGCAGCAAGAAGGATCTCGGCCGGTTGATCCGGGGCGACCTGACCACCCGTCGCCCGCACTCGATCAACACCAGCGAGTCCGCGCAGGTCACCGTCGTCGACCTGCACAACCTCCCCGATCGCGCGCAGCGGTTCGTGGTCGGTGTGACGCTCAAGAGCGAGTTCGAGCGCAAGGAGAAGTCCGGCACCGCCAAGCCGCTGCTCTTCGTCGTCCTCGACGAGCTCAACAAGTACGCCCCCCGGGAGGGCTCCTCGCCGATCAAGGAGGTGCTGCTCGACATCGCCGAGCGGGGCCGTTCGCTCGGCGTGATCCTGGTCGGTGCCCAGCAGACGGCGAGCGAGGTGGAGCGGCGGATCGTCACCAACTCGGCCATCCGGGTGGTCGGCCGGCTCGACCCGGCCGAGGCGTCCCGCCCGGAGTACGGTTTCCTGCCGCCCGCGCAGCGGCAGCGGGCGCTGTTGGCCAAGCCCGGCACCATGTTCGTCAACCAACCGGACATCCCGGTCCCGCTCTGCCTGGAGTTCCCGTTCCCGGCCTGGGCCACCCGGGTCTCCGAGGCGGGCCGCGCACCATCGGAGACGCTGCGCTCGATCACCCAGTCCGCCGACCCGTTCGCCGTGGTGGGCTCCGGGGGCGGCGCCGACGACGACATCCCGTTCTAGGGGGCGGCCGTGAAGATCCTGCACACCTCGGACTGGCACGTCGGCAAGGTCCTCAAGGGTCAGTCCCGGGCCGAGGAGCACAAGGCCGTCCTGGCCGGGGTGATCGACATCGCCCGCGCCGAGGAGCCGGATCTGGTGATCGTCGCCGGTGACCTCTACGACACCGCCGCGCCCACCTCCGAGGCGACCCGGCTGGTCACCCGAGCGCTGACCGCGCTGCGCCGCACCGGCGCGGACGTGGTGGCGATCGGCGGCAACCACGACAACGGCCCGGCGCTGGACGCGCTGCGGCCGTGGGCGGAGGCCGCCGGCATCACGCTGCGCGGCGGCGTCCGGGAAAATCCGGACGAGCACGTCATCGACGGCGTCACGGCCGACGGGGAGCGGTGGCAGTTGGCGGCGCTGCCGTTCCTCTCCCAGCGGTACGCGATCCGCGCGCTGGAGATGTACGAGCTGACCGCCGCGGAGACCAACCAGACGTACGCCGACCATCTCGGCCGGGTGCTGGGCCGCCTCACCGAGGGGTTCACCGAGCCCGACCGGGTGCACCTGGTCACCGCGCACCTGACCGTGACCGGTGCGAGCACCGGCGGCGGCGAACGGGACGCGCACACCGTGCTCGGCTACACCGTGCCGGCCACCGTCTTCCCGGCGAACGCGCACTACGTGGCGCTGGGCCACCTGCACCGGGCGCAGCGGGTCATCGGCCCCTGCCCGGTGCGGTACAGCGGCAGCCCGCTCGCGGTCGACTTCGGCGAGCAGGAGAACGTCCCCTCGGTGACGCTGGTCGAGGTGACCGCCACCACCGCCGCCCGGGTCCGCGAGGTGCCGGTGACCGCGGCGAGCACGCTGCGCACCGTGCGGGGCACCCTGGCCCAGCTCGCCGAGATCGAGGCACCGGACGCCTGGCTGCGCGTCTTCGTGCGCGAGCAACCCCGGGCCGGCCTGCGCGAGGAGGTCCAGGAGCTGCTCCCCCGCGCGCTGGAGATCCGGATCGACCCGGAGCTGCTCGCCGCGCCGGGCAGCGGCGCCCAAATCGCGCAACGCTCGGGGCGCTCGCCGCGGGAGTTGTTCGCCGACTATCTGGACAGCCGGGGGCACGACGACGAGGGCGTCCGGGAGCTCTTCGACGAGCTCTTCGAGGAGGTCGACCACTAGATGCGTCCGATGCGGCTGGACATGGCCGGTTTCACGGTCTTCCGGGACGACACCACCGTCGACTTCACCGACGCCGACTTCTTCGCCCTGATCGGCCCGACCGGTTCGGGGAAGTCCACGGTGCTGGACGCGATCTGCTTCGCCCTCTACGGCACCGTGCCCCGCTGGGGCGGCACCCGGGGCCTGTCCAACGCGCTCGCGCCGTCGGCGACCGAGGCCCGGGTGCGGCTGGTCTTCGAGTCCGGCGGTGCGAGGTACGTGGCCACCCGAGTGGTCCGCCGGGACGGCCGGGGCAACGTCAAGACCGCCAACGCCGGGTTGCAGCTCATGCCGGCCGGCTTCGACGTGACCAAGCTGGACACCGGGTTGAGCCCGGACGACCTCGGCGAGGTGGTGGCCGGCACCCCCGCCGAGATGGAGCTGGCGGTGCTGGAGGCGGTGGGGCTGCCGTACGAGCAGTTCACCAGCTGTGTGGTGCTGCCGCAGGGTCAGTTCGCCGACTTCCTGCACGCCAAGCCGGCAACCCGGCAGCAGATCCTGGTCAACCTGCTCGGCCTCGGCGTCTACGAGGACGTGCAGAAGCGGGCGACGGCGCGCGCGACGCAGGCGGAGGCCCGGCTCGACGCGGTCGACCAGGTGCTCGCCGGGCTGGCCGGTGTGGACGACGCGGCGCTGGCCGAGGCCGACGCCCGGGCCGACCGGATGGCCGAGCTGGCCGCCGCCGTGGCCGCGGCGGTGCCGGAGCTGGCGGCGGCCCGGGTCAGCGCACGGGAGGCGGGGGCGGCGTTGACCGCGCTCGACGACGAGCTGACTGTGCTGACCGGCGTGCGCGCTCCGGCCGGGGTGGCCGAGGTGGCCCGGGCGGTGACCGCGGCGCGGGCCGAGGCCGAGGCCGCGGCGACGGGCGTGTCGCTGGCCGAGGAGCGGGAGGAGAAGCTCCGGGGTGAGCTGGCCGGCGCCGGGGACGAGAGCTCGGTGCGGCTGTTGCTGCGGGCGTACGACGACCGGGCCCGGCTGACCGACGAGGCCGAGACGGTCCGCGCGGCGGTGGCCGTGGCGCGCGACGAGCACGCGACCGCGGTGGCCGCGCTGGCGGACGCCCGGGCCGACGCCGAGCGGGCCGACGTCGAGTTGGAGGCGGCGTTCCGGGCGCACGAGGAGGCGAAGGCCACCGACCTGGCGGTCAGTCTGCGGGTGCACCTGCACGCCGGCGCGGCCTGCCCGGTCTGCGAGCAGCCGGTGGTCGAGGTGCCGGCGGTGCCGGCCGACTCGGCGGTGGCCGCCGCGACGGCGGCCGGCAAGGCGGCACGCGCCGCCACCAAGGCCGCGCAGGCGGCCGTGCAGCAGCGGGACGCGGCGGCACGTGACCTGGAACGGCTGCTGGTGCAGGCCCGGGCCCGGCAGGAGCAGTTGGACGCCCGGTTGGCCGACCTGGCCGGTCAGTTGGCCGGCGCGGCCGAGCCGGCCGTGCTGCACCGGGAGTTGGCCGAGCAGGCCCGGCTGCGGCGCGCACTCGAGGAGGCGGCGACCGCCGTCCGGGCGGGCCGCGACACCGCCCGCCGGGCGCGGGCCGGCGTGGACGCCGCCGAGGAGCGGCTGCGGGCGACCTGGCGGGGTTTCGACGCGACCCGCGACGGGCTGGCCCGGTTCGGCCCGCCCGCGACCGACCGGGATGACGTGGCCGTCGCATGGGCGGCGCTGACCGGCTGGGCGACGGTCGAAGCCGACCGCCGCCGCGCGGAACGGGCCGACCGGGCCGCCGTCGTCACCGAGGCCGAGGCGGCGGCCGACGCGGTGCGGCTGCGCATCGCGGGCATCTTCGCCGACGCCGACGTGCCGGTCGCGGACGATCCGGTGCATGCCGCGACCGTGGCGGTCGAGCGGGCCGAGGCCGACCGACGCCTGCTACGGGAGCGCCGCGAGCAGGCTGGCACGCTGCGCGAGCAGCGCGCCGGGCACGATCGGGAGGCCCAGGTGGCCCGCGCGCTCGCCGGGCACCTGCGCGCCAACAACTTCGAGCGGTGGTTGCTGGCCGAGGCATTGGACCTGCTGGTCGACGGGGCGTCGGGGATCCTGCGGGAGCTGTCCGGCGGGCAGTACGAGCTGGTGCACGACAAGGGCGAGTTCTTCGTGGTCGACCACCACGACGCGGGTCTGCGCCGGGGCGTGCGCACCCTCTCCGGCGGTGAGACGTTCCAGGCGTCGCTGGCGTTGGCGTTGGCGCTCTCCGAGCAGTTGGCCGGGATGTCGACCACGGCGGCGAGCCTGGAGTCGATCGTCCTGGACGAGGGCTTCGGCACGCTGGACGCGGCCACCCTGGACACGGTGGCGGCCACCCTGGAAAACCTGGCCGCCCGGGGCGATCGGATGGTCGGCGTGGTCACCCACGTGCCGGCGCTGGCCGAACGGATCCCGGTCCGCTTCGAGGTGCGCAAGGATGCGCGGTCGGCGCGCGTGGAACGGACCGGCCGGTGAGCGCGAGGAGCGCAGCGCAGCGGAGCCCCGCAGTCGCGAACGGAAGGCCAGCCCGGTGAGCGCAGCGCAGCCGTTCTTCGTGGACACGTGGGATCCGGCGTACGGGGCGTCGTTCGAGGCGTCCGCCTCCGGGCCGGCCACGCCGAGCAGCGCGCAGGTCAACGCGGACGTGGAGCTGCCGGCCGTGGACTGGCGGGCGATCGGGGTCCGGCCGGGGGTGCGGGCACCCGATGTGGTGCTGCTGGTCGACGGGGTCCGTCGCATCGACGCGAGCATCTGGACGGCCGAGGCCGATGGTGGCTCACTCCCCGGGCTGGCCGCCTCCTACGCGGCCGGTGTGGTCCGTTGCGACCTGGGCCGGGGTGCGGCGCAGTTGGCCGGCACCCGGGTCGGGCGGGGCCTGTTCACCGCGAGCCCGTCGGCGCAGGACGTGGTGGCCGGGGCGATCCGCTACCCGGTGCACCGGGTGGGCGGCACCGGCGAGTTGGCCAAGCTACCGGCGGCCGTGCAGGGTCCGCTGACCGCGCTGGAGGTGGCCGTCTCCGACGCCGCCCGGGTGGACGGCGACCTGCTGGTGGTGGACGGCCCGTTGCGGAGCCGCCGGCAGTTGCCGCGCACCCTCGGCTACATCAAGACCCAGCACAGCCAATACCTGGATGCGCGGCTGACGGCCGTGGTGACCGGTCTGGCGTCGGGCGAGCGTTCGCCGGTGTTCGGTCTCGGCACGGCCTGGGGCGGCTGGTCGTGGTATTTGCGGCTACCGGTTGCGGTCGGTGCGCCGTGGGCCGGCATCGTCCGGGTGGAGTGCTCGGCCGACCTGCCCGTCGAGGCGGCGATCGAGCTGGCCGACCTGTCGTTGGCGACGCTGCCCCGGTTCGCCTCAAGTCCATACAAGGACCCCCGGGCTCCGCAGAACCTGATCCCGATCGCCGGTCTGGAGCGCCGCCTGCGGGCGCTGCTCGGCGACTCCCGGCTGCTGCACCGCGCGTTGACCGCTGCGGCCCGCGTGGCGCGTTGACCGTGGATACTGGTCGCAATGGGGCGTAAGCGGGCAAATGACCGGGTGGTCGAGCAGGTGGACACCGGGCAGGCCGAGCTGGTGCCGTCCCCGGACCGGGCGGGTTCGTGGACGCTGCTGCTGGACGGCGCGCCGCAGTCGCACGTCGACCTGACCGATCCCACCCATCTCGAATTCGAGTACGTCCGGCGGCTGGCCGCCGCACTGGATCTGATCGCGCCGGCGGGCGAGCCGCTGCGGGTGCTGCACCTCGGCGGCGGGGCGCTGACCCTGCCCCGGTACGTCTCGGCGACCCGTCCCGGGTCGACACAGCGGGTGTCCGAGGTGGACGGCGCGTTGGTGGATCTGGTCCGGCGGGCACTGCCCTGGCCGGCGGACCCTCGCCTGCGGGTGCGCGTCGGCGACGCGCGGGCGGTGCTGACCTCCACCCGGGACGCCAGCTACGACGTGGTGCTCGCCGACGTCTTCGCCGGTGCCCGGACGCCGGCGCATCTCACGTCGGTGGAGTACGTGGCCGAGGTCGCCCGGGTGCTCACCCCGGCGGGCTGGTATCTGGCGAACCTCGCCGACGGCCCACCGCTGCGGCACGCCCGTGGGCAGGTCGCCACAGCCCGATCGGTGCTGCCGCAGGCCTGCCTGATCGGGGACGCGGCCGTCCTCCGTGGCCGCCGCTACGGCAACCTCGTGCTGGTCGCCGGTCGTAGCATGCCTCCGGTGCCCGAGCTGAGCCGGCGGGCGGCCGGCGACTGGTTCCCGGGTCGGGTGGTGGCCGGCGACGAGTTGGACCGCTTCGCCAGCGGCGCGCAGGTGGTGCGGGACACCGACGCCACCGGCTCCGACCCGCCGCCGCCGGGGCTCTTCTCCGTCCGCCGCTGACCCGCCGACCGGCTGACTCGGCCGACCGGCAGACCCGCCGACCGGACTGCCCCACGGAACTTTTTTCGCGGTTCGTTGATCCGCTCGGGGCGGCGCTGCGTACCACCGGGCGGCCCGCCTGGTGGGTCGGCGTTGGTCACGGACATCCCGGAGGTCTGCATGCATGCGGTGGCGGCCGGTTGGCATGGCGACGCGGTTCCCGCTGACTGGATGTCGCGGCGATCGTCGTCAAAGCCATCGACGTCTCCTCGGGGGGTCGACGTGCGAGCGACGTCTCGCCAGAATGGTCCGGTGACGCCTCGACCGGCGCCCGGGCGCCATCAGGCGACGTCAACCGAGGCCAGCCACTCCGACCAGTTGATCCGGCTGCTCTACGCCGAGCACGCTGGTCCGTTGCTGATGTTCGTCATGCGGCTCACCGGGGGGGACCGGCAGCGCGCGGAGGACATCGTCCAGGAGACGCTGCTGCGGGCCTGGCGCAACGCACACCGTCTCGGCGTACACGGGCAGGGTTCGTTGCGACCATGGCTGGTCACCGTGGCCCGCCGGATCGCCATCGACGAGCACCGCAGCCAGGAGGCCCGGCCGCCGGAGACGTACGACCGAGACCTGACCGCGTTCGCCGAGGCGGACAGCACCGACCGGGTGCTGCGCACCATGACGGTGGCGGACGCGCTACGTACGCTGAGTCAGTCGCACCGGGAGATCCTGGTCGCGACGTATTTCCGGGGGCGGACGGTGCCGGAGGCCGCCGAGGAGTTGGGGCTTCCACTGGGCACCGCGAAATCGCGGGTCTACTACGCGCTGCGCGCGCTTCGCACGGCTCTGCAGGAGCGGGG
Source organism: Micromonospora sp. CPCC 205539 (assembly GCF_036906815.1). NCBI lineage: Bacteria > Bacillati > Actinomycetota > Actinomycetes > Micromonosporales > Micromonosporaceae > Micromonospora > Micromonospora sp. CPCC 205539. Next base: position 21,685 of record NZ_JBAKHW010000003.1, read on the forward strand.
GGTGACAGAATGAGCCGGCCAGACCATATGGACGTCGCCGCGTACGCGCTCGGCGTGCTCGACGAGCAGGACACCGATCGGTTCGAGGAGCATCTCGCCACCTGCTGGGCCTGCGCGGCCGAGTTGGAGACGATGGTGCCGGTGGTCGGGCTGCTGTCCGACATCGACGGCGAGACGATGATGGCGGTGGAGCAGACCGCCACCGATCCGGCACTGCTGGACCGCACGCTGGTCGCGGTGCGCACCGACCGGCGTCGTACCCGGTTCCGCCAGTTGTTGGCGACGGCTGCCGCGGTGGTGGTCTTCGGCGGCCTGAGCGGCTACGGCTTCGTGAGCGTGACCGGCGACGGGCCGGCGGGGGTGGTCGCCGAGCCGACGCGGACCGCGTCGGTGAACGAGCCGCCGACGGCCGCGCCGACCGCCCCGCCGAGCGGCCCGGGCGTCGGCGGCACCGAGGAGGAGGGCGACCAGAAGGACGCCACCGACCCGACGACCGGCGTGCAGACGACCATGTTCCTGGCGAACCGCGACTACGGCACCCGGATCAACTTCAGTCTGCGGAAGCTGCCCGGCCCGCGCACCTGCCGGCTGGTGGTGGTGCGCCGCAACGCCACCACCGAGGTCATCTCGACCTGGTCGGTGCCGCCAGGCGGGTACGGCACCAACACCCGCCCGCAGGGTCTGGAGTTGAGTGCCTCGACGTCGGCCGTGGTGGGCGACATCAAGCAGCTCCAGGTGGAGTCGGTGGACGGCAACGGCGTGGCCAGCCCACTGGTCACGGTGCCCATGTAGCCTCACGTACCATATCGACGCCGGCCATTATTGCAATGGCCGGCGTCGATGCGTTTCCGACCCGGGCAACCCTGTGTCCCGCCGTACGGATTTCCGCGCGATTCGGTTCAACGAATTTGCGTGAAATTGACCACTGTTACTCCTTCAACCTTGACAGCCCTTCTGCCGTACCTATGGGTGAACTGCCAAGAATGAGGAGGGCACGTGGCAAAGATGAAGCGGACCGTCATCGTCGCGAGCGCGATGGTCGCACTAACGGCCTGCGCTCCCGCGGGTTACGACGCGGCGAACTCGAGCGCGGCCGAGCCGGTCGCCGTCGCCGCGGCCGAGCCCACCGCGTCGGCTGAACCCGAGGCGTCGGCAGCTCCCGTCGCCGACGCGCCACCCCCGGCGGACGTCGACCTGACCGAGAAGCTGATCGGTAAGAAGGTCGCCCGGATGGGCAACGTAGTCACCGACGAAAAGGGCTGGATCCTGTACCGCTTCGACAAGGACACCGCCGACCCGTCCTCGTCGAACTGCGTCGACAAGTGCGCCGAGGTGTGGCCGCCAGCGCTGACCGACGGCAACCCGGAGGTCACCGGCGTCTCCGACGACAAGGTCGGCAGCGTGACCCGGCAGGACGGCACCCGGCAGCTCACCATCGGCGGCTGGCCCGTGTACCGCTACATCGGCGACAAGAAGCCCGGCCAGTGGAAGGGTCAGGCCGTCGGCGGCACCTGGTTCGTGGTCGCGCCCGACGGCAAGAAGAACCTGACCTGCCTGCCCACCTCCACGCCGAAGGCGGTCGCCCCGCCGTCGGACAGCGGCTCGAACGACGCCGGCGGCTCCGGCTACTCGTACTGAGCGCCCGACACGGAGGCACGGTGGTCGGTCGCAGCCGGTGTGGGCGCGACCGGCCACCGTCATACGCGGGACGTCGGCGGTGGTACCGGCGTCCCGCCCAGGTCGTGGCAGAGTTGCGGGGTGACTGCAACCGAGCCCGCCGCGACCCGGGTGCTGCACCCGCCGGTCGGCTACCGGCTGGCCGCGTCGGTCCGCGGGCTCACCTTCAGCCCGTACGACCCGTGCGCGCGCATCTCCGCCGGTGTCTTCTGGTGGGCCACCCGTACCCCCGACGGGCCGGCCACGCTCGCCCTGCGGCCGGCCGGCGGCGAGCTGGTCGCCGAGGGCTACGGCCCGGGCGCCGAGCACGTGGTGGCCCGCGCCGACGCGATCGCCGGGCTGCGTGACGACCTGACCGGCTTCGCCGAGGTGGCCGCGGCACACCCGCTGGTCGCCCGGCTGGCACGGGAGCACCGCGGGCTGCGGATGCCGACCACCGGGCAGGTCTTTCCCCGACTGCTGCGCGCCGTGTTCGAGCAGAAGGTCACCGGCAAGGAGGCGTACCGGGCGTACGCGGCGACCGTGCGGCACTTCCACGAACCGGCGCCCGGTCCGCTGCAACCGCTGCTGCTGCCGCCCGAGGCCGCCGCGGTGGCCGCCACGCCGTACTGGGTGTTCCACCCGTTCGGCGTGGAACAGCGCCGAGCCGACACGTTGCGCCGGGCCGCCGCGCTCGCCGACCGGCTGGAACGCTGCGTCGACGCCACCGAGGCAACCCGTCGACTGACCGCCGTCGCCGGCATCGGCCCGTGGACCGCCGCCGAAGTGGTACGAATCGCCTACGGGGACCCGGACGCGGTCAGCGTCGGCGATTACCACATCCCGAACACGGTGGCCTGGGCGCTCGCCGGCGAGCCGAGGGGCGACGACGCCCGGATGCTGGCCCTGCTGGAGCCGTTCCGGGGCCACCGCGGTCGGGTCTGCCTGCTGCTGGAGGCCGGCGGCATCCGGGCCCCGAAGTACGGCCCCCGTGCCCCGATCCGCTCGTTCGCCGGGTACTGACCCGCACGGCCGCCCGTCTCAGCGCCGCCGCTTGATCGTCACGACGACGAGGAAGATCACCGCGAGGACGAAGAGGACGCCGAGTACCGCCGTCCAGGTCCCGGAGACTGGCGACTTCTTGTCCGCGAGCAGGTCCGTCGCCGCGAGGGACAGGTCCGATGCCAACAGCTCTCGCACTGATCCTCCTTAGTGGACGCTGGCCTCCTCCTACCCCGCCTGCCCGATCCGCACACCACCGCAGCGCAGCCGGTGCGCAACCCTGCGTCAGCGGCTCGCGCAGAGCCGGCGCAGGGTACGACCGAGCCACCATGCGTACGTGTGCTGCACCGCCCGGACAGCCGGGCCGCCGGCACGGGCGAACCAGCGGTCCGGGAGGCTGAACGCGCGTACCTCGAACCAGGCCGTGCCGTCGTCCTCGCGGCCGACCACGAACGCCTCCTCGCCCCGCTCCGGATGCCCGGGCAGCGTGCCGTAGCCGAAGCCCGCGAGGGTGGGCGACTCCTCGCTCCAGATCACCTGACACGGCCCCCAGATGCGGGCCGGGCCGAGGCCCAGACCAGCACTGACCCGCACCCCCTCGGTGGCGCGTGCGGCGGCGGTACGCATCCGGACCCCGGCGGCGCGGTGCAGCCGCCAGCTCAGCACCGCCTCGGCCGCGGCGTCGAAGCAGCCCGCCGGCAACGCAGACCGGTGGCGCAGGTGGTGGTAGCCGCCGGGCAGCGGCCCGTGCCGGGTCCGCCCCACCTCCGGGTACGTCAGCTCCGCCACCACTCCCCCTCGTGCCAGGCTGGACACGGGCCAGCGTACGGCCGGCGCGGGCGGGGCCGCCCGCCGACGACATCGGCGGCCATGGTGTGCTGCCCCGATGAGCGTCGAGCCGAGCATCCTCCCGGCCGGTGTCGCGGACGCCGGCGAGATCCTCACCGTGCAGCGGGCCGCGTACCTGACCGAGGCGCAGCACTACAACGACCCGTTCCTGCCGCCGTTGACCGAGACCCTGGACGAGGTCCAGACGGCGTTGACCGGCCCGGGCATCGTCCTCGCGGCCCGGGTGGGCTCCCGACTGGTCGGCTCGGTGCGGGCCCACCTGGCCGGGGACACCGCGCACGTCGGGCGACTCTCGGTGGCCCCGGACCAGCAGGGTCGGGGGGTCGGCGCGCGGCTGCTCAGCGCTATCGAGGTGGCCTGCGCCGGCCGGGCAACCCTGTTCACCCTGTTCACCGGCGCGGACAGCGCGCGCAACCTGCGGCTGTACCAGCGGCACGGCTACCGGATCGTGGCGCACCAGCCGGACCCGAACGGCATCCGGTTGGCGGTGCTGGAGAAGTCGGCGGTCAGCCCCGCTCGCTCCGACGCTTGAGCCCGTCGGCCTCCAGACGCAGGTAGCGCCGGAGCAGGTCGCCGTAGAGCCAGCCGATCAGGCCGGCCAGCGGCCCGGACTGGGCGATGGCCAGCTCGACCCGGGTGCGCCCGTCGGGCAGCGGCAGCAGCCGATGCTCGCCCCGGGTCCGCACACCGGGGGTGTCGGAGACCCAGGTGAACTCCCGGCCCTCGGTCAGCTCGGTGACCCGCCACAGGGCCGGCCGCAGCTTCGGCTGGGTCAGCCGCGCCGTCGCGCCGACCGTCAGTGGGCCCGGCTCCCCCCGCTCAGCCCGGACCACCGAGGCCGTCCAATCCGGCCACCGCTGCACGTCGACGAGCACCGCCCAGACCCGCTGAGCGTCGGCGTCGATCTCCGTATCGGCTTCGAACCGCATCGCGTCCCCTTCCCGGCGGCGCCGCCCGGCGTCGCCACGCCATGCGGACGAGGCTGCCCGGTGGATCAGGCCGCCGGCATCGACCGAGCGGTCGATCATCGATCGAGCCGCGGGTCCGCCGACCGCGCGGGATCAGGCGGCTTCGCGCAGGTCGGCCAGGCTCAGCGGGGTACGCCGCAGCAGCAGGTCGGCCAACTCGGACACCGACTCGACCTCGCCGAGCACGTTCTTGCCGCCGCCGAACCGCTCGGGATAGCGGCGGACCAGCCGGTACCGGTAGCGGCCCCGGATCAGCTCGACACTGACCCGCCACCGCCCGCAGCAGTCACAGACCCACTCGGACACCTCGTGAAATTAGCTCTGACCTGCGGATATTCGATTCGCCCGGTCGGGACGAGCGGCGCGCCGACGGACACGCCGCCCCCGCGCCGACGGTGATCTGCCTCACGCCTGTCGGTGGGGTCTGATTGACTGGTCGCCGTGGACCTGCCGATCAACCCGCCGGTCGAGCCGATGCTGGCCAAGAGCGTGCCCAAGCTGCCCACCACCCCCGGGGTGACCTACGAGCCCAAATGGGACGGGTTCCGGTGCATCGTGTTCCGCGACGGCGACGAGGTCGAGCTGGCCAGCCGGGGCGGCAAATCGATGACCCGCTACTTCCCCGAGGTCGTCGAGCAGGCCCGCCGGCAGCTGCCCGAGCGGTGCGCCGTCGACGGCGAGCTGATCGTGATCCGGCGCGACGGCCCGGCCGGGCAGCCCCGGCTGGATTTCGAGCTGCTGGCCCAGCGCATCCACCCGGCCGCGTCCCGGGTGAAGCTGCTGGCCGAGACCACCCCGGCCGACTTCGTCGCGTTCGACCTGCTGGCCATCGGCGATGAGGCGCTGCTCGACCAGCCCTACCCGCAGCGGCGTGAGCGGTTGGTCGAGGCGCTGACCGGCGTGCACCCGCCGGTGCACGTCACCCAGGTCACCACCGACCCGGAGACCGCGCGCCGCTGGTTCGAGGTCTTCGAGGGCGCCGGTCTGGACGGGCTGATCGTCAAACCGGCCGACCTTCCGTACGAGCCGGGCAAGCGGTTGATGTTCAAGGTCAAGCACGCCCGCACCGCGGACGCGGTGGTGGCCGGCTTCCGCTGGCACAAGTCCGGCCCGGTGGTCGGCTCGCTGCTGCTCGGCCTCTACGACGACGCGGGGCTGCTGCACCACGTGGGCGTGAGCGCGTCGTTCAGCATGGCCCGCCGGGCCGAGCTGCTCGACGAGTTGGCGCCCTACCGGGACACCGGCGGCGAGCACCCGTGGGTGCACGGCGACCACGAGCGCGGCCAGCGCATCCCGGGCGGCGTGAGCCGGTGGACCGGCACAAAGAACCTGGAATGGGAGCCGCTGCGCCCGGAGCTGGTGGTCGAGGTCGGCTACGACGCGATGGAGGGCGAGCGGTTCCGGCACACGGCCCAGTTCGTCCGGTGGCGTCCGGACCGCGATCCCCGCTCCTGCCGCTACGACCAGCTCGACCGTCCGGTGCGCTTCGACGTCGACCAGGTGCTGCGCGGCGACCCGACAGCCACCGTGGACCGGGCCGCCACCGGCCCGGCGTAGCCTGGCCGTCGACTCGACTCCGGAGGACCACGTGACCCGCACCGCCGACCAGCCTCGGATCGCGACCAGTCGCCGGGTCCGTCGCACTCTCGCCGGCTTCGTTGTCGCAGCGCTGCTCACCGCCGGCTGCACCCTGCCGGCGTTCGCGCCACGCACCGAGGTGGAGGGTGCCGCGGCACCCGCCGGCAGCTCGGCGACCTGGCGCGCGTGCCCGGAGGTGGCCGACGAGTTGGTCGGGCGGAGCGCACCGAACATGCGCTACGAGTGCGCCCGGATCGCGGTGCCGCGCGACTGGGGCAGTGGCAGCGGGGCGACCGCCGGTCCCGGCGCGGGTCAGACCTTCGAAATCGCGCTGCTGCGGGCCCGCTCCACCAAGCAGCAGGCCCGGATCGGCTCGCTGGTGGTCAACCCGGGCGGGCCCGGTGGTTCCGGCGTCGACACCGCCGTCTACCTCTCCTTCGGTCCCCAGTTCGGCGGGCTGCCCAGCGCGATCACCGACCGCTTCGACATCGTCGGCTTCGACCCGCGCGGGGTGGAACGGTCCAGTCCGGTCAAGTGCATCTCCGACACCGACCTGGACGCCAGCTTCGGCTACGACCCGGATCCGTCGAGCCAGTCGGCGTTCGACGGCTTCGTGGGGCTGAGCCAGCGGATCGGGCGTGGCTGCGGCGACCGGTACGGCGACCAGTTGCCGCTCTACGGCACCGAGCAGGCCGCCCGGGACATGGACGCGGTCCGTGCCGCCGTCGGCGACGACAAGCTCACCTACCTGGGCTACTCCTACGGCACCCTGCTCGGCGCCACGTACGCCCAGCTCTACCCGCAGCGGGTGCGGGCGCTGGTGCTCGACGGCGCGGTCGACCCGCAGCAGCGGTTGGTGGCCGGTTCGGAGAGCCAGGCCCGGGGCTTCGAACGAGCCTTCGACAACTTCACCCGCTGGTGCACCGCCAACGCGGCCCGCTGCCCGATCGCCCCGGACGCCCGCGCGGCGGTCACCTCGGCCATCGACAAGGCCAAGGTCTCCCCGGTTCGCGGAGCCGATGGGCGGGAGGCCGACGCCGGCTGGGTCTTCTACGCGGTCATCTCCTCCCTCTACACCGAGGCCGGCTGGCAGGAGCTGGCCCAGGCGATCGACCGGCTGGCCGAAGGCGACCCGAAGGACGTGTTCCGGCTCGCCGACTCGTACGCCGGCCGGGAGGCTGACGGGCACTACTCGAACCTGTTCGACGCCAACCTCGCCATCAACTGCGCCGACGAGACGGAGAAGCCGAGCCGGGAGCAGATCCGCCAGCTGCAGTCGCAGTGGCGCACGAAATACCCGCTGTTCGGGCCGGCGCTCGCGGTCGGCATGCTGAGCTGCGTCGAGTGGCCGGGCCAGCGGGACCCGTACCCGACCGGCCGGGCGAACGGCGCGCCACCGATCGTGGTGGTCGGCACGACCGGCGATCCGGCGACGCCGTACGAGCAGACCGGCCGGCTCGCCTCGATGCTGGGCGTCGGCCGGGTGCTCACGTGGGAGGGCGAGGGGCACACCGCCTACCCGCAGACTCCCTGCATCACCGCCGCGGTCGACGCCTACCTGCTCGACCTGACCGTTCCCCGGGAGGGTTTGCGCTGCCCGGCCCGTTGACCGGTCGGGCTGGCGGCAGCGGTGGCAGAGCGATGCCCTGCCGCGCGGCCAACTCCTCGAGCAGCGCCCGCATCCGCCGTACGTCGGCCTTGAGCTGCTCCTGCTCCTCGTGCTCGAACGCGTCGTCGTCGACGATGAGCCGGCTCGCGAAGTGCGCGGTGATCAGCGGGATGACCAGCAGCACCATGGTCGAGATGAGCAGCGCGGCGAGTGTGCGTCCCGCCCAGGTGGTTGGTGAGATGTCTCCGTACCCGACGGTGGACGCGGTCACCACCGCCCACCAGACGGCGTCGGCGGGGCTACGCGCCTCGACCTGCCCGTAGATCACCCCGGCCACGACGATCATCAGCAGGTACGAGGTGATCAGGGTGCGGGGCGAGTTCGCGAACCACACCAGCGCCCGGTAGATCCACCGGAACGGCCGCAGCAGGGGCTCCATGCCCTCCGATGCTGCCTGCTGCCGGCAAATGCCGCTGTGTCAGGCTCACCGGCATGACCAAGGTGATCTTCCGGGAGGCGGTCCGCGCCGACCTACCCGCCGTCATCGCCCTGCTCGCCGACGACGTCCTGGGCAAGGCCCGCGATTTCACGGCGGTCGACGAGGCGTACGAGAAGGCCTTCGCGGACATCAGCGCGGACCCCCGCAACCAGTTGATCGTCGCCGAGCAGGGCGGCGAACTGGTCGGTTGCCTCCAGATCACCTACATCCCGGGGCTCGGCCGGCACGGCGCCGAGCGGTGCCTCGTCGAGGCGGTCCGGGTCCGCTCCGACCGGCGCGCCCAGGGTCTGGGCCGGGAGCTGATGACCTGGGCCGTGGAGCAGGCGCGACAGCGCGGCTGCGCGCTGGTGCAGCTCACCACCGACAAGACCCGCCTGGACGCGCACCGCTTCTACCTGGGCCTCGGCTTCGTGGCCAGCCACGAGGGCATGAAGCTCGCCCTCTGACCCGTCTTCGCCCCCGGCCAGGGGGCAGCGGAGATCCGCCCCGGCCGGCCAAGCCAGAAACGACACTGACCGGACGACCGGGGCGCTGGCGCTCAGCCGTCGACGAGGCGGCCGTCGCGCAGGGTGAGCACCCGGTCGGCGAGGTCGATCAGTGCGGTGTCGTGCGTGGCCACCAGGGCCGTCATCCCACGGGCGTGCACCACCGCGCGCAGCAGGTCCATGATGGACCGACCGGTCTCCGAGTCGAGCTGGCCGGTGGGCTCGTCGGCGATGAGCAGGTCCGGCTCGTTGGCCAGCGCACGGGCCACCGCGACCCGCTGCTGCTGCCCACCGGAGAGCTCGTACGGGCGCTGCCCGGCGTGCCCGCCCAGGCCGACCAACTCCAGCAGCACCGAAACCCGCTGCTCCCGTTCGGCGGCCGGCACGCGGGCCAGCCGGAGCGGCACACCCACGTTCTCGGCGGCAGAGAGGATCGGCACCAGGCCGAAGGTCTGGAACACGAAGCCGACCGTGCCCCGGCGCAGCCGCAACAGCTCCGCCTCACCGGCGGCGGTCACCTCCTGCCCCGCCACCACCACCTGGCCGCTGTCCGGCCGGTCCAGCCCGCCGATGAGGTTCAGCAGGGTGGTCTTGCCGGCACCCGAGCGGCCCCGGATCGCGACCAACTGGCCACGGTTGGCGCTGAACGAAACGTCCTGCACCGCGTGCACGGCGTGCTCGCCCCGCCCGAAGGTCCGGCTCACGCCGCTGACCCGAACCACCTCGCCGGCCGCTGTCCCGGCCAGCCCACCGCCGGACCGCGCTGCCTCGGTCACCACCACATCCCGGTTCACGCCCGCGTCTCCTGCCCGTCCGAGGCCCGCTCACCGGGCCGTACCTGCACATGGTCCGGCTCAAGATCGAGCCGCACCCGGTCCCGCAGCGACAACGCGTCGACGAACGCGGCCGGCAGTTGCATCCGCCCACTGCGGTCGAGCACGGCGTACTCCTCGCTGACCAGCTCCGTGCTGCCGTCCGCGCCGACCCGGGACGTCCGGCGTACCTCGGAGGAGGTCCGGCCGTCGCGGATCGCGACGGTCCGGCGGACCTGCGTGGCCACGGCGTGGTCGTGGGTGACCACCACGATGGTCACGCCGAGTTCGGCGTTGATGGTGCGCAGCGCCCCGAAGACCTCCGCGCCGGTGGCCTCGTCCAGTTCGCCGGTGGGCTCGTCGGCGAAGAGCACCTCCGGGTCGTTGGCCACGGCGACGGCCACCGCGCACCGTTGCTGCTCGCCGCCGCTGAGCTGCCCCGGTCGCCGGTCCGCGCAGTAACCCACGCCGACCATGTCGAGCAGTTCCCGGGCCCGCTCCCGGCGAGCCCGGCCGGAGCGCTTGCCGGCGAGCTGCATCGGCAGTTCGACGTTCTCCAACGCCGTCAGGTACGGCAGCAGGTTGCGGCCGGTCTGCTGCCAGACGAACCCGACCAGCTCCCGGCGGTAGCTCAAGCGCCGCCGCGCGGACAGCGACAGCAAATCGTAGTCGGCCACCCGGGCGATGCCGGCGGTCGGTGTGTCCAGCCCGGACAGGATGTTGAGCAGCGTCGACTTGCCCGAGCCGGAGGCGCCCACGATCGCGACCAGCTCACCCCGGTCGATGACCAGGTCGAGCCCCTGTAGGGCGACCACCTCCACCCCCTCGGTCTTGAAGATGCGCACCAGGCCGTCGCAGACGATGTGCCCGCGCAGCCGGTCCTGACCGCCGGCCCGCTCGGCGGCGCGTTGCGCTGCCCGCTGTTGCAGGGCGGCCAGGTCGGGCACCACGGGAGTCTCCGCAGTAGCGGTCATCTCAGCTCTCCTCTCCGAGCCGGAGCACCTCACCGAGGCGCAGCCGGCGGTTGTTCAGGGCCTCGACGACGACCGCGAAGCCGAGGGCGACCGCCCCGAGCGCGAGCACCGCGACGACCAGACCGGGCTCGAAGGCCACCCGGACCGGGACGCCGCTGGTGAACGCGGACAGGCCGAGCACCGGGTTGAGCAGTAGGGGCAGCACCGCCCCGACCAGCGCGCCGGTCAACACCGACACCCCGACGAGCGGCGCCAGCTCGACCAGCAGCAGCCCTCGCCACTGCCGGCGGGACAGGCCGAGGGTGCGCAGGCGGGACAGCACCTGCCCACGTGCCCGCGCGCCGGCCAGCACGGTGAACGCGATGGCCAGCAGCCCGAGCACGGTGCCGCCGACGGCTCCGGCGACGAACCCGAAGGCCAGGATCCCGTTCGCGCCGCCGTCGCCCAGGTCACGTCGGACGTCCGCGCGGGTGTCGACCGCCACCCCGATCGGTCGTTCCCGGCCGGTGACCGAACCGGTTTGTTGGTAACGCAGTTGTCCCTGGTCACCGGCCTGGCGCAACGCCTCCGCGTCCAACCGGTCGCCGGCGACCAGCAGGCTGGTCGCGACGGGTGTGGTGGTCCGCTCGGGCAGCGCCTGCCAGGGCAGGATGACGAACCGGCTGGTGTCCCCCGGCAGCAGCGGGAAGCTCGCCGCCGTGTCGGCCACCCGGAACTCGTACCGCTGGCCCTGCACGCCGATGAAGGCCGAGTCGCTCAGGCCGACGCGGGCCAGATCGGCGGCGACCGCCGGGGACACGACCGCGGGCAGCGGCCCCGACCCGGCCGTGGCGGTGCGCAGCGCGGACGGCACCGCCAGGTCCACGTGGGCCGCGCGGGTCACCGCAGCCAGTTCAGGGCCGTCGACCAGCAGCACCGCCGTCTGGCCGGCTCGCGCGTCGGTGCCGACCTCGTCGGTGGCCAGCCGCTGGTCGGTCTCCTGCAGCACCCGGGTGGCAACCCGGACGCCGGGCAGACCCATCAGTGCCTCGACCGTGTCCGGCGCGAAGCGTTCGCCCTGGATCAGCGCGTCGGCCGGTACCGCCTGCTCGGCGGCCCGGTCCCGGCTCGCCTCGACGCCGGCGGCGACCACCGCGCAGAATGCCGCGGTGCCGATCGCCAGCACCACGACCACCAGTGGCGCGGCGACGGCGGACCGACCGGCCCGCGCGGTGCCGAGGAAGGCCACGCTCCCCCGGGTCCGCGCGGCGAACCGGCTGACCAGGAGCAACGGCCAGGGGTACGCGCGCAGCGCGAGCACCGCCGCCGCGACCGCGAACAGCACCGGCACCGACACCAGGAGCGGGTCCACCTCGCCGAGGGTGAGGCCACGCCGCCGCAGCAGCACCGCCGCGAGCCCGGCGAGCAGCAGCAGGGAGACCTCGACGGTGAGCCGGCGAGCCGAGGGGCGTACCCGGACCAGGTCGCGGCGGGATGCCCCGCCGACCGGCGCGGCCAGCGTGGCCAGCGGCAGCGCCAGGGTGACCAGCACGGTCACCACGATGGCGTACGGCGCGGTCGGATCCGGCGCGCCGGGGAAGAGCGTGCCCAGCCACCAGCCCAGTACGGCGGCGACCGGCACCACCAGCAACGATTCGGCGAGGCTGCGCTGGGCACCGGCGGTGACCGCGCCACCACGGGCGCGCAGCAGCGTGAACTCCGACCGACGCCGCCGGGCGGCGAGGATGGCCGCGAGCACGACGAGCCCGGCCAGGGTGGCCAGGACGCCGGCCGAGATCACCGCCAGCAGGGTCCGGGCGGCGTTCACCTGGGCGGCGAAGGCGCGCAGTGCCACGTCGACGCCCAGGGTCAATGTGAGGTTGGGCGTCGTGACGCGCTGCATCTGTTGCAGGCCGTCGATCAGCTCATCGAGGTGGCGCGCGTCGATGCGGTCGGCGCCGAGCCGGTAACGCCAGTCGGAGCGCACCAGCCAGCCCGCCTCGGCCCGCTTGTCGAGGGTCACCTGGGCGGCGACGCCCTGGATGATGAACGGCTTTCCGTCCCCGACCGGTTCCTGGACCGACAGCAGCGAGGGCAGCCCGTCCCAGATGCCGCCGGTGCGGTCGACGGGCCGGAACAGCCCGGACACCAGCACCGGGCTCTCCTTCGTCAGGACGCCCTTCTCGTCGGGACTGCCGAGGCGCAGTCTGCTGCCGGCCCGCAGGTTGACCTTACGGGCCACGTCGGCGTCGATCGCCACCTCGATCGGCCGGCCCGGGACGTACGTCTCGTTCGGCCAGGCGCCCTCGACGAGGGTACTGACATCCTGGACGCCGGGCAGGGCACGCAGACCCAGGTCGACCAGCAGGTTGCGGGCCTTCAGGTCGGGGCCGACCACCCGGGTCGGCAGGGCGTCCACGCTGAACCAGCGCTCGTGCACCGCCGCGCGCACCTGCGGCGGCATCTTCTCGGCCAGGGCGTCGAACTGCTGACGAGCGTCGGGCATGACCGGCCCGGAGGAGGTGACGGTCGGCCCGGTGGAGTACGACAGGTCCCGCCGGGCGGGCGCCTCATTGGCCAACTGCCCCCGCAGGCCCTCCTCGGCGAGCCGGTTGACCAACCGGGGCACACCACTGACCAGCAGCGTCGCCACCAGCGTCAGCACCGCCAGGAGCAGAAACTGCCCGCCGTACGTCCGGACCCGCCGGACGGCCGCTCCGATGCTCATCGGGTACTCCCCTGTCGCGCCCCGTCACCGGGTCGCACGTCGCGCCCGCTCATTGATCTCCCCCGATTCGCAGCTGCACCGCCGCCACCCGCTGCCGGATGCCGGTGGCGATGAACGCGCTGAAGGCGAGCGCCGCCAGCAGCAGCCCGACGGCGGTCACGCCGATCGGCAACCACGGCAGCGCGAACGTCGCCGAGGGCACCGGTCGACCGGCGGCCGGGGTGAGGATGATCAGTGGGGCCATGGTGGCTCCCACCGCGGCGCCGAGCAGCAGCCCGACCCCTACGCCGATGCCGGCGAGGAACGCCTGTTCGGCCAGCATCGCCCGAGCCAACAGCCGCGGCGTCGCACCGAGGGTGTGCAGCACCGCGAACTCGCCGAGCCGGTGCCGGGCCGTGGCCCACACGTCCACCACGAGGCCGACCAGGGCGAGCAGCACCGCGCCGAGCGCGGCGGCGAGCATTCCGGTACGCGAGCCACGCCAGTACGGGTCCTCGGCAGCCGACTTGACCGCCGCCTCCCGGTCGAGGACGGTCACCGCGGGCAGTTCTTTGGCGGCCCGGGCGGCAGCCGACGCGTCGTCGGCGCCGATCCACCACTCGGGCACCGGTCGCACGGTGCCGCCGTTCCGCATCAGCGTGTCGACAGCTGCGGGCAGGTCCAGCAGCACACCCGCGCCGGTGGTGGTCGGCACGGCGGTCAGCTCACCGACCAACTGGACCCGCAGCGTCGCCCCGGAGAGCGTCAGGTCGGCGGTGTCGCCGATGCCCAGGCTCAGCGCGTCGCGTACCTCGGGGGTCATGAGCACCGCCACCGGCGCGCTCTGTCCGCCCGGCACGACGCTGAACCGGGTCGGCCGCTGGTACATGCGCGGCGCGTCCGCGTAGAAGTCCACCGTGTGGACCGCGGTGAGCCCGGCGGCGGTGGGCCGCACCGGCGTGGCTGGCGTGCCGGTGGCGGCCAGCACCCAGTCACCGGTCAGCGCCGTGGGCCGGCTCGTGCCGTCCGCGCCGACCGCCGCCAGCTCGTCGACCTCGAGCCGGTACGCGGTGCCGGCGGCCAGACCGCCGTCGGCTTCGAACCCGGCGAGCCGCAGCCGCGACTGACCCACGTCGGGCAGTTGCACGGTGAACGGGGTGGCCCGGCCACTGCTGGGGGCGCTGACCGCCGGCAGCCGCAGGGCGAGCCCGTCGGAGCTGATGACCAGCAGCGTGACGGCGATCCGGTGCGGCTCGGTGGCCTGGGCAACGGGTGTGCGGACCGTGCCGGAGACCGACCGGGTCCCGGCGGGCAGCTCCACGCCGGCGGGGGCACCCCGCGCCCCGAGCATCGACTGGTAGAGCTTCGGCACGGGTTCGTCGGCCAGCCGGTCCGCGAGTCGCACGACGCCGGCGGCGCTGGCGGGGTCGACGCCGATCACGGTCACCGGGAGGTCGTCCCGGCCGACCCGTACCTCGTCACGCCACACCGGCAGAGCCCGGTCCACGCCCGGCAGCGCGGCGAGCTGGCTGGACCGGTCGAGTGGGGCGGCACCGGACCGCTCGGTCACCCGCAGGTCGGCACCGACCGTGTGACCGGCCTGCTCGACCTGGGATCGCTCGCCGGTGCTGATCAGAGACCAGGCCAGGGTGCTGCCGCCGACCGCGAGAGCGAGCAGCAGCACCGGACCGGCGTGCGGACGCCGGCCGGCCTGCCACATGCCGAACATGGTGGCCGTCCACGGCCGCCGGTCGACGAACCGCTCGCCGAACCGGGTGAGCGGCGGGAGCAGCCGCAGCGCCAGCACGGCGCCGGCCAGCACGCCGAGGGTCGGGGCGGCGACCAGCAGCGGGTCGAGCCCGAGTTGGCCCCCCGATCCGGCCAGCGGCGAGGAGTACCGGCGCAGTTGCACCCAGGCGAGCACGGCCAGCGCCACCAGCACCAGGTCGATGCTGGCCCGCTGAACGCTCGCGGACCGGTTGGGCCGGGACCGGGCGGCCATGTCGGCCACGTACGTGCCGGACCCGCGCAGCGTCGGGGCGACCATGGCCACCAGGCAGCCGGCGGCGGTGGCGACGGCCGCCGCCCAGACCAGGGCGCTGTTGCCGCCGGAGGTGGAGAGTTCCGCCGCCCCGCCGGGCCGGACGTAGCGCAGCACCTCCGTGGCGATCACCGGCGCGAGCAGGACGGCCGGGGCGACCACGAGCGTCGCCTCGCGGGCGGCCAGGCCGGCCAACTGCCAACGGGCCGCGCCACGGGCGCGCAGCAGTGCGGTCTGCTGACGACGGTCCTCGTGCAGCAGGGCGGCGACCAGCACCAGCGCGTACCCGCCGAGCACCAGGATGAGCAGCAGCGGCGTCGCCAGCGCGGAACGACCCACCAGGTCGGCGCGACCGATCCGGTCCAGCAGCCTATCCATCTTGGTGTCCGTCTGCCCCGACGAGCCGAGCTGCGCGGCCTCCGGCACCGCCGTGGTGGCCGCCGCGATGGCCGTCCGTACGGCGGGCAGGTCCGACGCGTCGACCCGGGCGAGGTCCGGTTCGGCCAGCCAGGACGCCGACGCCGAACCCGGGAAGGTCGTCGCGAAGTCGACCGGGTCCAGCACGAACGGCCCGTACGAGGTGCCCGAGGCGGCGCTACCCGCGCCCACCCCCGGTGCCAGCAGCCAGTACGCGTCGGTCGCGTCGCGGGGCCGCCAGGTGCCGGCGAGCACCACCTGCCCGGTCCGCTCGGTGGCCCGGTCGCGCAGCGGGATCCGCTCGCCCGTGGTGAGGCCCAACGCCGCGGCGACCCGCTCCGGCAGGCTCACCTGGACCGGGTTCGCGCCGGCGCGGGGCCACGCACCGCTGGCCAACTCGGCGTGCCCGGCCAGGTCGTCGAGGGTGGCCAGGTTCGCGAAGATGGGGTCGTCGCCGGTGCGGGGCACCGACCCGAGATCGCCGATCAGCTCCCGGCCGGTGCCGTACCGCGCCCCGGCGACAGTGACCGGCACCCCGGCGAGCCCGTCGGCGAACTCGGCGCGAACCCCGGCGTCCCGCTTGGCGAACTCGGCGGCGTCGCGCCCGCCGGAGCCGCTGACCAGCAGGCCCCGCTCCTCGGCCGGCGCCGCGGCCACCAACGCTCGCTGCCCGGCGTCCACCGCGCGCCGGTTGTAGTCGGACAGGCCGGTAACCAACGCCACGGCCACAAGGGCGGCGATCACCGCAGCAATCAGCAGCCCCCGCGCCTCGCGGGCCCGCCTCCACACCAGCTTCATCCGACGCCTCCCCTGGCCCTGGCGGGCCGACGACCACAAAGACGGGCCATCCCCGGGAAAAGGTTCGCGCCCGTTACATGATCGTTATTCCGGCATCGGTCGGTTCACCCCGGCCTGGCGGGTCACCGACCGCTGTCGCCGTCAGCGTCAACGTCGGTTGGTGAGCCGGCTCAACTCGGCCGAGAGATCAGCGAGGACAGCCGCCGGGTCGGTTGCCCGCGTCAGCGACCGACCAATGACGACGTGGGTCGCGCCCGCGCGGATGGCGGCCGTCGGATCGGCCGACCGGGCATGCTCGGTCACGGCCCCTTCGGACAGCTCCGTCCGCAGCTGCACCCCGGGCGTGACGATGAGGACGTCCGGGCCGAGTTGGGTGCGCAGCGTCGCCGCCTCCTGCGGCGAGGCGACCACACCGTGACATCCGGCATCCCGGGCCAACCGCGCGAGGCGGGTCACCTGCTCCTCGGTCGTGGCGCTGATGCCGACCTGGGCGAGGTCGACGTCCGTGAGGCTGGTGACGACCGTCAGCGCCAGCACGCGTAGCCGGGGGAAGTCGGCGGCGGCACGCACCGCCGCCTCCATGATCCGGGCCCCACCCAGGCCATGCACAGTCACCATCGTCGCGCCGAGGCGGCCAGCCGCTCGGACGGCTCTCGCGACGGACGTCGGGATCTCGAACAGCTTGAGATCGAGGAAGACGTCTTTCCCCTCGGCCGCAAGCCTGGTCGCAAGCGCGGGCCCGGCGGCGGTCAGCAACTCCAGACCGATCTTGTACGACTGGCCGGCGTCCCCCAACCGCTCGACGATCACCTCGGCGGCGTGCACGTTGTCGAAGTCGAGCGCGACGATGACCTGACGGGCGCTATCCATGATCAGGGCTCCACCTACGGCAACGGTGTGTCAGTCCGCCGCCGACTCCGGGCGGTGCTTCTTGATCCACGCCTCGACGTCCGACTTCCGCCAGACCTTGCCCATCGCCAGCACGGCGACCGGCTCCGGGAAGTTGCGCTGATTGGCGATCACGGAGGCACGCTGCCGCGACACGTTCCCGAGCAGCACCCGGATCTCCGCTACACCAACCAGCTCCACCTTGTTGACGATGACAGCGGCACCGTCCCCGCACTCCGACAACTACGGAGACTGTTGACACTGACAACACTGCCGTGCACCATCGAGGCATGTCTTCGCCGAACGTGTCGCCGGTCCATCTCCGTCAGCGACGGGCGGTCCGCCCGCACCTTCCGATGCGGCCGCTCTGGCTGTGCCGGGTCTGTGCGGCCGCCTGGCCATGCCCGCCGGCCCGGCTGCTCCTGACCATGGAGTACCGGCGGGACCGGGTGGCGCTGTCGGTCTACATGGCTGGCCAACTCTTCGACGCGACCGCCGATCTGATCACGCTCAACCCGAACCCGGCGCCGACCCCGGTCGAGCTCTTCGAGCGGTTCCTGGCCTGGACGACGTACCGGGCGCGGCGCGACACCGACCCGGCGGGCGGCTAGCTCGGGCCGTGGGGCGTAGCGTTCCTGTCACTCGTGGACATCGACGGACCCGCGCGCCGCGATTCCTGGATCGGGCGCTGTCACGACGGGCGCCGAACCGGACATGGAGTAGACGTGAGCTCCGGGACTGAGCACGAGGACCACTTCCGACGCGTCTACGCGGTCAACTTCAAGGCACTGCTGGCGTATGCGATGCGGCGCGTCGAGCAGCCCGAGGACGCGGCCGACGTGGTGGCCGAGACCTTCCTCGTCGCCTGGCGGCGCAGCCGCGAGATGCCGCCCGAGGCGGAGGCCCGGTTGTGGCTGCATGGTGTGGCCCGGCGGGTGCTGGCAAACCACCACCGCGGCGGTGCACGCCGGGGACGGTTGGGCGATCGCTTGCGACAACGACTCAGGGTCGCGGCGGCCGTCGACCCGGGCAGCGAGGTGCCCGAGCGGCTCACCGTCCGGGCCGCGCTGGCCCAGCTGAACGAGCTGGACCGGGAGGTGTTGACGCTGACCTTCTGGGAGGGTCTGGAGCCGCGCGAGATCGCCACCGTCCTCCAGGTGAGCCCGGCCGCGGTCCGTACCCGCCTGTCCCGCGCCCGGACGCGGTTGCGGGAACTCATCGGTGACGACCTCGACCCAGGCGGACATGTACTCGACGTCATGGCCGAACGCGTCCCCAAGGAGGGCAGATGACCGACGAACACCTCGACCGGAAGGTCCGAGACGCCGACCCGTACCGACCCGAGGTGATCGCGAACCTCGGCGGGGCCGCACAGGACCTCCTGGAGGAGATCATGTCCACACCGACCCTGGAGACCGTCACCGAGCCGCCCGGTGGGCGCCCCCGCGCTCGCCGCCACCTGAGGAGCAGCCTTGTCAGCGCAGGCGTCGCGGCCGCCGTGCTCGCCGTCGTCTTCGGCGTCTCCATGGTGAAGACCGATCAGCCGGCGGGCACCGACGCGTCCCCCGAGGTCAGCTCCACCCCGGAGGCGCCGATCACCTATTCGGCCATGGTGCTCAAGGCGGCCGAGCAGAACCCTCGGCTGCTGATCAACCAGCCCGGCTGGAAGGCGACCGCCGTCTACGGTTTCACCAAGCAGGTGGGTGCCATCACGTTCACCAACGGTGGCCGGCACCTGGAGATGAACTGGTACCAGGCCCGGCAGTACGACGGTTACCACCAGAGTCGGCTCAATGTCAGCAAGCCGGAGCCGGTGCAGGTCGACCGCTGGCCGGGTGAGTTGTTCCGGTACAGCGCGGACGAGTTCGCGGTGATGCTCCGGCCTCGCGACGGCGCCTTCGTCGAGATGCGCACCTCGGGTGGCTGGGCGCGCAGCGATTTCGATCGGGTCCTCGCCAGCGTGGTCCGCGTTGACGCCCGGACGTGGCTGGCCGCGCTCCCGGCGGAGATCGTCACCCCGAGTCGGGTGACCGAGCGGGCGGCCGCGGTGCTCGCCGACGTGCCACTCCCCCCGGGCTTCGACCCCGCCACGCTGACCATCGAGGGCGTCAACGACCCCTACCAGTTCGGCTTCCAGGTGATCGGCCCGGTCGGCTGCGGGTGGATCGCCGAATGGCTGCGCGCGAAGGAGGCCGGCGACGACGCCGCACTGCGGCGGGCCGCCGACGCGTTACGCGGTAGCCACACGTGGAAGGTGCTGCATCAGATGAACGCCGCGGGTGACTGGCCGGAGGCGTTCTGGGAGACCGCCGACCAGGTGGTCGCCGGGAAGCCGCCAGCCACGTACAAGAACACGATCACCTGCGAGTAGTGCGGTCGGCGGCGTCACGTGCGTCGGTGGTATCGGTTGCGGCGGGGTAGCTGGTCGGGGTCGAGCCAGGCAGGTGGCACGAACTCCGGCTGGCCGTCGCCGCCGAGTCGGACGACCCAGTCGCTCTGGTGGAGGTGTCGGTGGTGCTGGCCGCAGAGCAGGACGGCATTGTCGAGGCTGGTGGGACCGCCGGCCGCCCAGTGGTGGAGTGGTGGGCGGCGCACCAGCGGGGTGGTCGGTCGCAGCCGGCGAACGCACAGCCGCCGTCCCGCAGGACCAGGGCTCGACGGAGTGGGCCGGTGATGAGGCGACGCTGCCGGCCCACGTCGAGCACCTGACCGCCGCCGCCGAGCACGGCCGGCAGGATCGCGGCGTCGCAGGCCAGCCGGCGCACCGTATCGGGAGTGAGCTGCAGACCGATGTCGAGGGTGCCGGCGCGCAGGTGCCGGGTCAGCCCGTCGTAGCTGGTGGTGACGACGAGCTGAGCCGCCTCGCCGCCGTGCTCGGGCAGCTCACCGGTGCGCAGGGCGAGTCGACACACGTCGGCGAGCGCGTCGTGGCGGCGCTGCCCGGGGCTGCGGGCGTCGAGCCCGGCGGGCGCGGTGAGCGGATCGATGACGGCGCGGAGCAGGCCGGCGGCCTCCGCGTCGAGGGTGCCGGCGAGCCGTAGCCGACCGCCGGGCTGCTCGGAGACGGTGACGTGCCGATCCCGGGTTGCCCGGCCGGCCTCGGCCTCCAGTGCTGACCGTCCAACTCGCGCACGGGCCGCCAACTGCACGAAGGCCAGGCGCTGCTGGAGC
The DNA here is from genome assembly GCF_036906815.1 of Micromonospora sp. CPCC 205539. Lineage (NCBI taxonomy): Bacteria > Bacillati > Actinomycetota > Actinomycetes > Micromonosporales > Micromonosporaceae > Micromonospora > Micromonospora sp. CPCC 205539. Next base: position 42,118 of record NZ_JBAKHW010000003.1, read on the forward strand.
CGGTGCGTGGCATCGATCGCCGCGAGCAGGTCGCGCTCGGAGAGGGCCCAGGTGGCCGCGGCGGCGCAGGCCGCCACCGCGCTCTCCGCCCGCACCAACTCATCGACCACAGACGAACTTTAGAACAGGTGTACGACAACCTTCGGTGCGGTCAGTCGCCCTCGGGTGTGCGCTTGGCGCGGCTGGGCTGCACCCGCTTGGGCTCGCCGGGCATCTTCGGGTGGTCCGGCGGGTACGGCAGATCACCCTGGCCGGCGGCGGCGTCCCGCTCGGCCCACTCGAGCAGCGGGGTGATGTCCCATGGTGCGTCGTCGATGCCGGCGTGCGGGTCGCCCCGCTCGGCGAGCCGGGTCGGGACGCTGCGCAGGTCGAAGTCGTCCGGCTCGACGTCGGGCAGCTCGGCCCACGTGACCGGGGTGGAGACGGTGGCCCGCCCGTTGGCCCGCAGCGAGTACGCGCAGGCGATGGTGCGGTCCCGCGCCATCTGGTTGTAGTCGACGAAGACGCGCGTGCCGCGCTCCTCCTTCCACCAGGCGGTGGTGACCAACTCGGGCGTGCGGCGCTCCACCTCGCGGGCCAGCGCGATGGTGGCCCGGCGCACCTCGGTGAACGTCCAGCGGGGTTGAATGCGCAGGTAGACGTGCACGCCCCGACCGCCGGAGGTCTTCGGCCAGCCGACGGCGCCCAACTCGCCGAGCACCGCATGGACCTCGGCGGCGGCCCGTGCCGCGTCGGCGAAGTCGGTGCCGGGCTGCGGGTCCAGGTCGATGCGCAGCTCGTCGGGGCGGTCGGCGTCCGTGGCGCGCACCGGCCACGGGTGGAACACGATGGTGCCCATCTGCGCCGCCCAGGCCACGTGCGCCAGGTCGACCGGGCGAAGCTCTGCCGCGCCCCGGCCACTCGGAAACGTGATCTCGGCGGTGGACACCCAGGGCGGAACCCCTCGGGTGGGCACCCGCTTCTGGAAGAACATCTCGCCCTCGATGCCCTCGGGGAAGCGTTGCAGCGTCGTGGGCCGGTCCCGTAGCGCGCGCATGATCCCGTCGCCGACCGCGAGGTAGTAGTGGAAGACGTCCGCCTTGGTGAACCCCCGCTGCGGGAAGATCACCCGGTCCGGACTGCTCAGTCGGACGGTGTGCCCGGCCACCTCGACCTCGGTGACCGCTGCCTTGGTGCCACCCATCCCGCGACCTTATGCCAAGCCCCCGACGTTCGACGTACCGTTGGGGGGTGAGTCTTGACGACAATGAGCTGCCCAGCACCGAGGACGAGTGGCGGGTCCGGTTGACCCCCGAGGAGTTCCACGTTCTGCGCGAGGCCGGCACCGAACGCCCGTGGACCGGCGAGTACGTGGACACCAAGACGGCCGGCGTCTACAACTGCCGCGCCTGCGGGCTGGAACTCTTCTCCAGCGACACGAAGTTCGACTCGCACTGCGGGTGGCCGAGCTTCGACGACGCCATCCCGGGCCGGGTCAAGGAGATCGCGGACCGCAGCCTCGGCATGGCCCGCACCGAGATCCGCTGCGCCCGCTGCAACAGTCACCTCGGGCACGTCTTCCACGGTGAGGGCTTCACCCCGAAGGACACCCGGCACTGCGTCAACTCGCTCTCCATCCGGCTGGACGCCCGCTGACCTGAGCACCCGCCGCTAGCGAAAGTAGCCGCCGTGCGGCGGGAACTGCGGCCCGCGCAGCCGCCGCACGGCGAAAGCTACGCCCGCGCAGCCGCCGCACGGCGGTGGGGCGTGCTTACGGCGTACCCCTGAGGAGGCCGACCTCGGCGGTCCGGGACTGTTCGATGCGCCGTGCCAGGTCGCGGACCCGCTCGCTGCGGCCGACGTCGACCTGGGCTCGGGCCAGGTCGGCGGCCGCCTGCTGGTGCTCGGTGAGCACCTCGCGCAGTACGCGGTCGACGTCGGCGGCGGACGCGGCCCGCAGGCGGTCGAGCGCCGCGTCGTCTCCGTGGCCGGCATGGTGGTGCCCGGCCGCGCCGGTGCCCGGGCCGGCGGTGGGCAGCCATCCCCGCATGGTCGACAGCTCGTCGGCTTCGGTCGCCTCGATGGCGGCGGCGAGGGTACGCAACGCGTTGTCGGTCACCCGGTCCCGTGCCAACCGGACGATCTCCAGGGTGCGCTCGCTGTGCCCGGCCATGGTGGTGAGGTACACGACGTCGATGCCGCTCAACTCGTCCCCGGCGGCCGGTTGCGGCATGGCCGGTGGGGTGGACGAGGGCGACCCGGCGCAGGCGGCGGGTAGCAGCAGCACGGCGAGCAGGGGCGCCAGCAGGGTGCGACGGTTCATGCCGGGTGCTCCGATCACACGAGGACGGCGACACGGGTGCGGCCGAGGCCGCACCCGTGCGGTCAGACCTGAAGCCAGAGCGCCGGGACGTTCGGCGGCTCCCAGCCGGGGATCGCGGTGTGCGCCTGCCGGCAGCGGTACGTCAGGCCGCCGTAGGTGACCTGGTCGCCGACCTGGTACGCCCGACCCGTGGTCCAGCTCCCGCCCGCCGGCGGATTGGTCGGCGTCGGGGTGGGGGTGGGCCGTGGAGTCGGGGTGGGGGTGGGGGTGGGGGTGGGCCCACCGCCTCCGCCACCGATCTGCACGTCGATGCAGGAGTAGAAGGCGTTCGCGGTGTCGGAGATGTTCCAGACCGCGAGGACCTTCTGCCGGCCGGAGAACCCGCCGAGGTTGACGTTGTGCGAGACGGTGGCGCCCGGCTGCTGGCCGTTGCCGTTGACCACGCCGACCCGGGTGTTGCCGATCCAGTACTCCCAGTTGCTGGTCGCGTGCCGGGCGGTGTTGACCCAGGTGAAGGTCAGCGAGGTGCCGACCGAGGTGGCCGGCCAGCCCCGACTGTCGTCGTTGAGGACGGCGAACTGGGCGATGTTGGCGTTGCAGCTCTTGAGGCCCTTCGGCCCCTCGACGCTCTGCGGCTCGTACTTGATCTGCCCGCAGTCGGGCACCCGGCCCTGGGCGCAGAGCGCCTGCCGGCTCGGTGGGGCGGAGACGTAGCCGTGCGCCTGGGCGGGCGCGGCGACGGCGAGGGTGGCGACGACGGAGCCCGCCGCCACCAGCGGGACAGTGATTTTTCGACGCATCGGGGCAGCTCCTTCGGTGGTCCGGTGGGTGCCCCTCAAGGTAATTTAAACTTTATTAACAGTAAAGACCCCCATCGATAAATTACATCGATGGTGACAAGTGCGGTGCTCGGCCGCTCAGAGCCGGAGCAGGTCAGAGTCGGAGCAGGCTGCCGCGATCATCGACCTGGTCGGCCGAGTCGTCGTCGAGCCACACCCCGCCGCTGGCCAGGTAGCGGAACCGGTACTCCCCCTGACCGAGCCGCACGGTCACCGTCCGGGTGCCGTCGCGACGGGTCACCAACTCGTGCCGGCCGGGCTCCCACCCGTTGAAGGTGCCCACCACGCTCACTGGGCCGGGCGGGACGTCCCGGGGCAGGCAGAACGTGACCCGGGTCTGACTGCCAAAGAGTTTGCTGCGCTTGATCACTGCGATCCTCCGGGGGTTGCGGCGGCTCATTCGACCTAACGGCCGACTCGCCGGAGCCGACACGCCGCCGCAGGTGGCCAGCGAACGACATTTCGGCCACCAGCGCCCCCACACTGCGGCACTCTGGAGGCACATGTCCTGATACGGGGGTTTTCTGATGGCCACGTGCGAGGTCTGCGGCAACGACTACTGGATGGCATTCGAGGTGCGTACGGTCAGCGGCGACGTGCACACCTTCGACTCCTTCGAGTGCGCCGCCCACCGGCTGGCGCCGATCTGCGAACACTGCAACGTCAAGATCCTCGGGCACGGCGTCGAGGTCAACGGCCGTTTCTTCTGCTGCGGGCACTGCGCTCGCGCCGTCGAGGGCGCGGAAGGCGCCGAGATCCGGGACGCCGTCGGCGCACGCCCCGCCTGACCCACCCGGCACACCCCCACGCCCGCCCTCGCCCGCACGCCCACCCTCGCCCGCACGCACGCACGCACGCACGCCCGCACGCACGCACGCACGCACGCACGCACGCACGCACGCGGTGATCATGAGGTTGGCGGGCGGCAAGCCGGACAAAACATCTCGCCAACCTCATGATCACCGGGGTCGGGCGAACAGGTTCGTGCTCGATCCTGGATGTAGTGGGGTCTGCGCCGGGGGAAGCCACTAGAACCAGGATCGAGCGCGATCTTGGGGGCGACGGGCGACCGGGCGACCGGGGGCGCAGCACGACCGCGCGAGGCAGCGCGACCGGGTCGGTGGGGCGACGGATGGCCGGGAGGCGGGTACGGTCGCCTGATGCGGCCATTCTTGGGCGTCCTGCCCCCTCCGCGCTCCTGATCGGAGCGCGCCTGCCGCCGACCGGGTGACCCGGCTCGGCCATCTCGCCGTACGCGCTCCGTCGACGTCGTCCCCGTCAACGGCTCACCCTTCGGAGCGCACCCGTGTCCACCTACTCCCGTACCGTGTCGCCGGCCGTCCCCGCCACCCCGACCGTCGCCCGGGCCCGTACCGGCCTGATCCAGATCACCGTCACCGGCGTGCTGTGGGGCACCACCGGTGTCGCGGTGCAACTCCTGCGCGAGAGCACCGGGCTCAGCCCGGTGAGCATCGGCTTCCACCGCCTGGCCATCGCCGCGCTCGTCCTGCTGGCGTGCACCGCCGGCCGGATGCGCTCCCTGCTGACCGCCCTGCGCGCCACACCGGTGCCGCTGCTGCTCACCGGCGTCGGCCTCGGGCTATACCAGGCGCTCTACTTCGCCGCCGTGGCGCTGGCCGGGGTGGGCGTGGCCACCGTGGTCAGCCTGGGCCTGGCCCCGGTGCTCGCCGCGGCCTGGGAGTCGGTGCGGGCCCGTCGACTCCCCGGCCCGCTGCGGCTCGGCACGCTTGTCGCCGCCGTGGCCGGCCTCGCCCTGATCACCGGCGCCACCGCCGAGCCGACCACGGCGGCGCCCGCACCACTGCTCGGCCTGGTCGCGGCCGCCGGGTCCGGCCTGGGGTACGCGGTGAGCACCCTCATCAGCCGCCAGGTATCCCAGCGCACCGCGCCGATGCCGCTCACCACCATCTCCACCGCGATCGGCGCGCTGACCCTGGCCCCGTTCGCGCTGGTCGCCGGGGTCGGCGTGCCGGTACGCGTCGACACCGTGGCGCTGCTGCTGCACCTCGGCGTCATCACCACGGCGCTGGCGTACGCGCTGTTCTACGCCGGGCTGCGCACCACGACGGGCAGCGTCGCCGCCGTGCTGACCCTGCTCGAACCGCTCACCGCCGCGGCGCTGGCCGTCGCGCTGCTGCACGAACCGCTCCCCCTACCGGTGCTCGTCGGCGGCGCGCTGCTGCTCACCGCCGTGGCCGCCACCTACCTCAGGCCCACCAGGCCGGACGCGCCATAGTTGAACCCGGCCGGGCGAGCCAGCGGCCCAGCGAGCCAAGCGAGCCAAGCGAGCCAAGCGAGCCAAGCGTGGCAAGCGTGGCAAGCGTGGCAAGCGTGGCAAGCGCGCCCAGCGGCCCAGCGTGGCAAGCGCGCCCAGCGGCCCAAGCGAGGCCACCGAGCCACCGAGCCGACGGGCCAGCAAGCGACCAGGTAGCCGGACCCCGTCCGGCCGAACGGGTCGGCCTACCATCGGAGAGTGCCCCAGCAGACCGCCGAGATCCGGACCGCGTCCTTCGCCGACCTGACCGCCCGCACCTTCCACGATCTGCTCAAGTTGCGCATCGACGTGTTCGTGGTCGAGCAGGAGTGCCCGTACCCGGAGCTCGACGGGCGGGACGTGGAGCCGGGCACCCGGCACCTCTGGCTGACCGACGGCGACGCGCCGCTCGCGTACCTGCGGATCCTGGCCGACCCGGACGGCGCCGCCCGGATCGGTCGGGTGGTGGTGGCCCCGTCCGCGCGTGGTGGCGGGCACGCCGGCCGCCTGATGACCGCTGCGCTGGAGGTGGTGGGCAGTCGGGCCTCCGTGCTGGAGGCCCAGTCGCACCTGGTCCCCTTCTACGCCCGGCACGGCTTCACGGTGAGCGGCCCGGAGTACGTCGAGGACGGCATCCCGCACACCCCGATGCGCCGCGCGGCCATTGACGTGTGACGATACGCCTGGCATCGTGCCAGGCAGAGCCAGCGAGCAGGCACGGGAGCGGGCAACTCCCGGCGGTCCGGGTGTCGTCGTCCGACCTCATCCCCCGGGGGCTCCCCATGTCCACTCTCGTCCGATCACCACGCGCACTCTGGCCGCTCGCCATCGCGGCGGCCGTCACGCTCCTCCTGACCGGCGCGCTGACCACTCTGCTGGCCGGGCCCGCCTCGGCACACGGCTCGGTCGTCGACCCGGCCTCGCGCAACTACGGCTGCTGGCAACGCTGGGGCAGCGATTTCCAGAATCCCCGGATGGCCACCGAGGATCCGATGTGCTGGCAGGCCTGGCAGGCCGACCCGAACGCCATGTGGAACTGGAACGGCCTGTTCCGCGAGGGCGTCGCCGGCAACCACCAGGGCGCCATCCCTGACGGCCAGTTGTGCAGCGGCGGCCGCACCTCCAGTGGGCGCTACAACGCCCTGGACACCGTCGGGGCCTGGAAGACCTCCGCGGTCTCGAACAACTTCCGGGTCCGGTTCTTCGACCAGGCCAGCCACGGCGCCGACTACATCCGGGTCTACGTGACCCGGCAGGGCTTCAACCCGCTGACCGAGCCGCTCGGCTGGGACGACCTTGAGTTGACCGGCCAAATCGGCAACACCCCGGCGTCGCAGTGGACGCCGGTCACCGGCGGCGTCTCCATCGAGATCCCGGCCACCGCGCCGGGGCGCACCGGCCGGCACATCGTCTACACCATCTGGCAGGCCAGCCACCTGGACCAGTCGTACTACCTGTGCAGTGACGTCGACTTCTCCGGCGGACCGGGCACGCCGCCGCCGACCACCCCGCCGCCCACCACCCCACCGCCGACGACTCCGCCACCGACCACACCGCCTGCCGGGGCGTGCACGGCGTCGTACCAGGTCACCGGCCAGTGGGCTGGCGGCTTCCAGGCCGACGTGCGGGTGACCGCCGGCAGCACGCCCACCCGGGGCTGGTCGGTGAGCTGGAGCTACGCCAACGGCCAGCAGGTCAGCTCGTCGTGGAACGCCACCGTCAGCACCAGCGGCACGCAGGTCACCGCCCGCAACGTCGGCTACAACGGCACGCTCGCCGCCGGAGCGAGCACCACCTTCGGCCTGCTCGCGAGCTGGACCGGCAGCAACCCGATCCCCCAGCTCACCTGCACGGCAACCACGTAACCCCGCACCCCCCGCACCCCCACCACCCACCCCTCACCCACCCACCCACCCACCCACGCGATCTTGCACTTACTGTCGCCCGATCGCGGCTTACGCCCCTTTCGTCGGGGCAGAAAGTGCAAGATCGCGCGGGGCTGGGGCGCGGGGCGCGGGCGCGGGGCTGGGGCGCGGGGCGCGGGGCTGGGGCGCGGGGCTGGGGGGCTGGGGCTCGGGGCGGGGTCAGACCAGGCAGTTGACGATCTCGGCGATCGAGCGCCGGCGGCCCGTGTAGAACGGGACCTCCTCGCGGACGTGCCGGCGGGCGCTGGAGGCACGCAGGTCACGCATCAGGTCGACGATCCGGTGCAGCTCGTCGCCCTCGAAGGCGAGCATCCACTCGTAGTCACCCAACGCGAACGAGGCGACCGTGTTGGCCCGTACGTCCGGGTAGCCACGGGCCATCTTGCCGTGCTCGGCCAGCATCTCGCGCCGCTCGGCGTCGGGCAGCAGGTACCACTCGTAGGAGCGGACGAACGGGTAGACGCAGATGTAGGAGCGCGCCTCCTCGCCGGCCAGGAACGCCGGGATGTGGCTCTTGTTGAACTCCGCCGGCCGGTGCAGCGCCATCTGCGACCAGACCGGCGTCAGCGCCCGACCCAGGGTCGTACGACGGAACCGCAGGTACGCGTCCTGGAGCGCGTCGCTGGAAGCGGAGTGCCACCAGACCATGATGTCCGCGTCGGCGCGCAGCCCTGCGACGTCGTACACGCCCCGGATCACCACGTCCTTGCCTGCCAACTCGGCGAAGAGAGCCTCGACCTCACCGGTGACGCTGTCCCGCATCGAGGGCAGCGGGGCGCTGGCCCGGAACACCGACCACATCGTGTAACGGATGCTGTCGTTCAGCTCCCGCAACCGGGCCGCGTTGGTCTGCTCGGTCATCTCGCCGATCCTCCCAGTGCTGTGATGATCTCCTCGGCCGCCGTCTCGCCGGAGCGGACGCAGACCGGGATGCCGACGCCGTCGTAGCCGGCGCCCGCGAGGACCAGGGTGGGGTACGCGGCCCGCAGCGCCGCCCGCGCGGTGGCGACCCGGTCGTTGTGCCCCGGTGGGTACTGCGGCAGCGCCCCACCCCACCGCTGCACGTGCCCGTCGACCGGGGCGGGCAGCGGGGCACCGAGCACCGCCGACAGCTCCCGGTGCACGGTGGCCGCCAGATCCGCGTCCGGGCGCTGGAGCTGTGCCTCGTCGCGGTACCGGCCCACCGAGGCGCGGACCAGCGCCAACCCGTCCGGCCGGCGCAGGTGGCCCCACTTGGTGCTGAAGAAGGTGGCCGCTTTGATCAGCAGGCCCTCGGTGCTCGGCACCAGGAAGCCGGACAGCTCGGGCAGTCGCGGCTCCGGCAGCGCCAGGGTCACCAGCGCGACGCTCGCGTAGTCCAACTCGCCGACGCCCGCCGCCACCTCCGGGGCCGGGCCGGCGAGCAGCCGAGCCGCCGGTCGGGCCGGCACCGCCAGCACGACAGCGTCGACGTCCACCAGCTCGGGATCCCGGGTCGGGCCCACCGTGAGCCGCCAGCCCGTGTCGGTCGGGACCAGCTCGCGGACTGCGGCGTCCCGCCGTACCGTCGCGCCGCTGGCCGTCACCGCCGCCTCGACCAGGGTGCTCAACCCGCCGGCCAGGGTGCCGAAGACCGGGGCGCCGGGAGCGCGCGGCGCGGCGGCCTGCGCAGCCCGAACCGCGCCGACCAGGGTGTGTTCCACCCGAGCCGCGCGGGCCAGCGCCGGCATGGTGGTGACCAGGGAGAGATCGTCGGCGCGGCCCGCGTACACACCGCCCAGCATCGGGTCGACCAGCCGGTCGACCACCTCGTCGCCGAAGCGGGACCGGACCAGCGCGCCCACCGAGACGTCCGCGTCGGGCCCGACCAGAGGCCGGCCGCCGTCGGTGTCGCCGTCCGCGAGCGGGCGGGCCACCGTCGTCACCCGATCCAGATCCCCGGGTACGCCCACCAGGGTGCCGCCCGGGATGGGGCGCAGCCCTCCGTCGACCACCAGCGCCGCCTGACCCACCGTCGGGTGCACGATCTCGTCGGTCAGCCCGAGCCGGCGGGCCAGCGCCACCGCGGCGGACTCGCCCCCGGCCGGATCACGCATGAGGAACGACTCGGCCCCGAGCTCCACCGGCTGGCCGGCCAACTCGCCGGTCCGCAGCTTGCCGCCCAGCGCGCCGGACTGCTCGTACACCGTGATCTCGGTGCCCTCCGGTGCGCGGTCGCGCAACCGGACGGCGGCGGCCAACCCGGCGATCCCGCCGCCGACCACCGCTACCCGCCAGGGCTGCCGCATCGCCTTCTCAGCCCTGGTAGGCCCGGCGGCTGGAGACCTCGTGCACGAGCGCGACCACCCGGGTCAGCACCTCCGGATCGGTCTCCGGCAGCACCCCGTGGCCGAGGTTGAACACGTGCCCGGGGGCCGCCGCGCCCTGCGCCAGGATGCGACGCACCTCGGCCTCCACCACCGGCCACGGCGCGAGCAGCACACACGGGTCCAGGTTGCCCTGGACCGCCTTGTCGGAACCGATGCGGCCGGTGGCCACGTTCAGCGGGGTACGCCAGTCGACGCCGACCACGTCCGCGCCGGCCTCGCCCATCGCGCCGAGCAGCTCGGCGGTGCCCACCCCGAAGTGGATCCGCGGCACCCCGGCGCCGACCAGCCCGCTCAGCACGGCCGTCGAGTGCGGCAGCACGTAGCGGCGGTAGTCCGCCTCGGAGAGGGCGCCGGCCCACGAGTCGAACAACTGCACGGCGGAGACCCCGGCGTCGATCTGCACCCGGAGGAAGGCCAGCGTCACGTCGGCCAACCGGCCGCAGAGCGCGTGCCACAGCTCCGGGTCGCCGTACATCAGTGCCTTGGTCTTGGCGTGGGTCCGCGACGGGCCGCCCTCGACCAGGTAGCTGGCCAGGGTGAACGGCGCGCCGGCGAAGCCGATCAACGGCGTGTCGCCCAGCTCGACCACCAACTGCCGGACGGCCTCGTCCACGTACGGCACGTCGTCGCGCGTGATCGGGCGGATCCGCTCCACGTCGGCGGCGGTCCGGATCGGCTCGGCGACCACCGGGCCGGTGCCCGGCACGATGTCCAGGTCGACACCGGCCGCCGCGACCGGCACCACGATGTCGCTGAACAGGATCGCGGCGTCCACGCCGTGCCGGCGCACCGGCTGGAGGGTGATCTCGGTGACCAGGTCCGGGCGGCGGCAGGACTCCAGCATCGCCACGTTCGCGCGGATCTCCCGGTACTCCGGTAGCGAACGGCCGGCCTGGCGCATGAACCAGACCGGGGTGTGCGGCCCGGGTCGGCGACGGCAGGCCCGGATGAAGGGCGAGTCGGCCGGTCCGCCGGGACGCGGGTCTCCGTCTCGGGCAGCAGTGCCCGTGGTGTCCGTGGTCATCGCCGCAATCGTGCCACGCCCTCCACCCGGTCCCCCGCCCACGCCCCCATTTGTGACCCGCCCCGCCCGCTCACCCGGGCGTCGGCGCGCCGTCGAAGCGGGTCGACCGGCGGCGGCATAGGCTGCCGGTATGGCCCCCCCGATCGCGCTCCCGGAGACCTTCGCCCGCGCGGTCGCCGGGCTGCGGTCGCCGGCGCCCCGGCCGGAGATCACGCTGGAGGAGGTCGGCGCTCCCCAGCGACTGGCCCCGTACACGTTCGCGCTCTCCGCGACGGTGCTGCGGGACGGCGACGAGGTGGCCACCGGCCGGCTGATCCTGCTGCACGACCCGGTCGGGCACGAGGCGTGGCAGGGCACCCTGCGACTGGTCACCTACGTGACCGCCGAGCTGGAAGTCGATCTGGCCGCCGATCCGCTGCTGCCCGGCGTCGGCTGGACCTGGCTCACCGACGCGTTGGACGCCCAGGACGCCGGCCACCGGGCGATCGGCGGGACGGTCACCCAGACCATGTCGACCCGGTTCGGTGACCTGGCCGGTCCACCGACGGCGGGCGACATCGAGATCCGCGCCTCGTGGACGCCGACCGACGACGACCTGTCCCCGCACCTGCTCGGCTGGTGCGCACTCCTGGCCTCCACCGCGGGCCTGCCCCCACCCGGCGTAACGGCCCTACCCGACCGCCGCCCCGCCGGCGCAGCCTGACCCCAGCCCAGCCCAGCCCGGCGCAGCCTGACCCCCAGCCCAGCCCGGCCCAGCCCAGCGCGGCCCAGCGCGGCCCGGCCCGGCGCGAGCCAGCCCAGCCCGGCCCGGCCCGGCCCGGCCCAGCCCGGCGATCTTGCAGTTTCGGTCGCTCGAATGCGCGGAATGCCCCCTATGTCGAGGCAGCAAGTGCAAGATCGCGCATAGGGAGGCGGGTCAAGGCCACCCATCTCGTCGATCATGGAGTTGTGGTGCGCCCTTTGGCCCTGTACGGGCTACTTTGAGTCGCACCACAACTCCATGATCGATCCGGCGGAGCGGTTCTACAGGTAGTTCTCCGCCTCGTCGCAGATCTTGTCGAGGCCCTTCATCGCCGCGTTGTAGGCCGCCTTGTTACCGGCCGCCCCCGCGCCGAGCGCGGTGGTCAGCTTGTCCAGGCAGGTGGCGATGACCTTCTTCTGCCGGGCCTGCTCGTCGCGGTCGTTGCGGGTACCGGTGAGGTCCTGCTCGGTGTCGTCGAGCTTGTCCTGCATGGCCTGCATGTCGGTCTTCAGCTTCGCGATCTCCGTGGTGTTGGCCGCGATGGTGCCGTCACGCTGGCTGACTTGCCCGGTGAGCCGCTTCTCGGTGCTGTTCAGCTCGCTGTTCTTGGTTACGAACAGCCCGGTCATCACTCCACTGACGACGAAGAGCAGCGCGGCCACCACGGCCAGCACGAGCACCGCACGACCACGTCCGGCCGTGGGCGCCGCGGTCGGGCCGTACGGCGGCGCCATCCCGGGCGGCGCGGACATCGGCTGGCCGTACGCCGGGCCGGACACCGGAGGCGCGGACATCGGCTGCCCGTACGCCGGGCCGGAGACCGGAGGCGCGGACATCGGCTGCCCCGCGTACGGCGGGGCGCTGGCGGGGTAGCCGGGCGCGGGCTGCGGCGCGCCGTACTGCGGCGGCACCGGGGCAGCGGCGCCGTACTGCGGTGCCGTGGCCTGACCCGGGGCGTACTGCTGCGGCACGGGCTGGCCGGCCGCATGCGGCACGGTCGGCTGCGCACCGGCCGAATGCTGCACGGTCGGGTTGACGGCCGACTGCGGCACGGTCGGCTCCGCGCCGGACGGGCCGGCCGGCGGACCGGCGGCGTACCGCACGGTCTGGTCGGCGGCGGACGGGTCGCCGCCGGTCGACGGCTGAACCGGGACGGCCGGCGGGAGACCCTCCGGCCCGGTCGGTGGCTGGGACATCGCTGATCCTCCAGGGTGAGCGGGTCCCGCGCCGGTGGGCGCGATGGACCGGGTGACATGGCGAGGTACGGCCGGGTCGGGGACTCGGCCGGGAACGGAATCGGCCGGGAACGGCCGTGGTGGGGCGAGTGGGGGCGACGCGGTTGCCGAGTCGCCCGGATCAGCAGATCTTGAAGCCGTCGCAGGCGACCTTGATCGGAATGGCCAGCCCGATGCCCTCGGCGTCGCGGGCCTTGGCGGTCGCGATACCGACCACCTGCTTGCTGCCATTGATCACCGGACCGCCCGAGTTACCCGGGTTGATCGGGGCGTCGAACTGGATGGCCGGGCCGGAGTTGCCCTGGGCGTCGCGCAGTGCGCTCACCACGCCCGTGGTGACGCTGTCCTCCAGGCCAAGCGGGGCACCGACGACGATGATCTGCTGACCGGATTTCACCGTGGCGGGCGCGGTGACCAGACCGGTGAACTTGCTGGTGGTACGCAACTGCGCCACATCGTTGGTCTTGTCGACCTTGACGATGGTGGCCGGGTAGCGCTGGTCGGTGCGCTCCAGGAAGACCTGACGTCCACCGCCGTCCCAGACCGCCTCGACGACGTGGAAGTTGGTGAACAGGTTGGTCCCGCCACCGGTGGTCGGCTTGCCCACCGCGAACGCGGTGCCGGTGAACTGGCCGGCCCGGACGCGGAACACGCTGGGCAGCACGGCGCTGGCCACGGCCTCCGGGTTGAACGCGGCACCGGCCTGCTTCTCCAGCGCATCCGCGCGCTTCTCCACGCCGTCGAGCCGCTTCCCGTCGCCGTCCTGGGCCTGGGCCAACTGCCGGTCGGTGTCGGTGAGCCGGTCACCGAGCCGGTCGAGCTGGTACGCCTGCACCCCGGCAACGACGGCCAGCACCAGAACGGCCAGCGTGGCGAGGACGGCCGGCCAGCGACGGCGAGTGGGGCGTGCCGGCGGCAGCGGGGCGGCGGCCGGCCATCCCGGCTGCCCTGGGGCGCCCGGGTAACCCGGCGTGGTGAACGGCGGCGCGCTCGGCGGCGGCGCGGCCCCCGCCGGTGCGTAACCACCGACGCCCTGCGCGGCAGGGCCCTGCGCCGGGGCGCCCGGGCCAGCGGCCGGCGGGTAGGTCGGCGCAGCGGCGGGCGGATAGCCCGAGCCGCCGGCCGGCGGGTAGCCGCCAGGGCCGTACGGGGTGGTGGGCGCGGGTGCGCTGCCGTAGGAGGCGGCCGGGGCGGTGCCGGGAGGTGCCGTCGGGGCGGCCCATTGGCCGGCGTTGGGCGGGGCGGACCAGCCGGTACGGGGAGTCGGGACCACCCGGGACGGATCGGTGCCCCCGGCCGGTGCGGCGGGCCACGTCGACCCGACGGCGGGGTGCGGCTCGATGCGCGGTGGCAACGGACCGGGCCGGTCGGCCGCCGGGTCCACTCCACCCGCGTCGCCAGGGTCGGCGCCCGCCGGTCGCCCGTCCCCCGAACCGAAGCCAGCCGTCATGATCGCCTTGCCTTTCCCGTCGTTTCCCCGTGCCGCAGAACCAGCCCGCGAATCACCCGGACCGGCTGTGGCCGCATGGACCGTACCTGCGCGAACGGGGTTTGTCTCCCCCGATGTCCGGCCTCCGACGGGACACCTGCCGGACACCTGACCGACACACGCCGGGACCGGCTGCACCCGCCGGATCACCGCGCGCACTAGGGTTGGCAGGTGACCGACGAACCACCCCTGCGCCGTCGGCCCGCCGAAGACCTTCCGGGAAACGCCCCCCACCAGCCACCGTCGGCACAGCCGCAGCCGGTTGGCGAGGGGGCCGACCCGATCGACGGTGGGCCCGTGCCGCTGATCGCCCCGCGTGACGGCACTCCTGATCCGGTAGCCGCTCCGGCCGAGCTCGCCGAGGTTGTGGCCCGCTTCGCCGCGGGCACCGGCCCGGTCGCCCTGGACGCCGAGCGGGCCTCCGGCTACCGCTACAGCCAGCGCGCCTACCTGGTGCAACTCCGCCGGGCCGGCGCGGGTACGGCATTGATCGACCCCTTGCCGCTGCCCGACCTCAGCACGCTCGACGCGGTGATCGGCGAGGCCGAGTGGGTGTTGCACGCGGCCAGCCAGGATCTGCCCTGTCTGGCCGAGGTGGGGCTGCGTCCGCGGCGCCTCTTCGACACGGAACTGGCCGCTCGGCTGGCCGGATTCGAGCGGGTCGGCCTGGCCGCCCTGACCGAGCAGTTGCTCGGATTCACCCTGGAGAAGCACCACTCGGCGGCCGATTGGTCGAGCCGACCCCTGCCCGAGTCGTGGCTGACCTACGCCGCTCTCGATGTGGAGCTGCTCACCGACCTGCGTGACGCGCTCGACGCCGAGCTGACCCGGCAGGGTAAGTCGGCCTGGGCCGCGGAGGAGTTCGACGCGCTGGTCCGCACCGGTGCGCGCCCACCCAAGGTCCGCGCGGAGCCGTGGCGGCGCACCTCGGGCATCCACCGGGTGCGTGGGGCCCGAGCCCAGGCCCGGGTCCGCTCGATCTGGTACGCCCGCGACCAGATCGCCGCTCGGCGGGACGCCGCGCCCGGCCGGGTGCTGCCCGACTCGGCGATCATCGCCGCCGCCGAGTTGGACCCGACGGACGAGAAGACCCTGCTGACCCTGCCCGGCTTCGGCGGCCGGTCGGTCCGCCGACTGGCCCGCACCTGGCTGGCGGCGCTCGACGACGCCCGGCAGTTGCCGGAGGATTCGCTGCCGGTCACCCCGGTGGTGGAGGGCCCGCCCCCGCCGCACCGGTGGGCCGAACGGGACCCGGTGGCGGCCGGGCGGCTGGCGCGTTCCCGGGAGGTGGTGGTCCGCATCGCGGGCGAGCACAACCTGCCTCCGGAGAACCTGATCACCCCGGATTCGGTCCGCCGGCTGGCCTGGACCCCGCCGCAGGAGGTCACCGAGGAGACCGTGGCGGAGGCCCTGCGCGGCTTCAACGCCCGCGAGTGGCAGATCGCCCTCCTGACCCCCGACCTAACTCTCGCCCTGGACCCCCCGGCAGCAACTCCGGCTTAACCCCCACCCCACCCCACCCCACGCGGCCCCACCCCCGCCCTCGGCGCGGCCCCACCCCCGCCCTCGGCGCGGTTGATCATGAGGTTGACGGGCGATCTGGAGATCCACCGCCCCGTCAACCTCATGATCGCCCGCGAGGGCGGGGCAGAGGCGACCGCGAGGGCGGGCCAGGTGCGACCGCGGGGGCGGGGCAGGGTGCGTGGCAGTGTGGGGTGGGCCACAGCGGGGGGTGCGGACGGGGTTGGTTACTGGCGAGTAGCATCCGGGGCAACGTGCCCGTGTCGGCGACCCTCATTCGTTCCCGAGCCGCCTGTCGGCGCGAAGGCCTGATGATGGTCGAAAAGGAGGCTCCAGTGCCCCGTGAAGTTCGGGATGTCGTCTTCGTCGACGGCGTCCGTACCCCGTTCGGCAAGGCGGGCGGCATGTACGCCAACACCCGCGCCGACGACCTGGTGATCCGTTGCATCCGTGAACTGCTGCGCCGCAACCCGCAGCTGCCCCCGGAGCGGGTCGAGGAGGTCGCCATCGCGGCCACCACCCAGATCGGCGACCAGGGCCTCACCATCGGGCGGACCGCCGCCCTGCTGGCCGGTCTGCCCAAGACCGTTCCCGGCTTCGCGATCGACCGGATGTGCGCCGGAGCGATGACCGCGGTGACCACCGTGGCCAGCGGCATCGCCATGGGCGCGTACGACATTGCCATCGCCGGCGGCGTCGAGCACATGGGCCGCCACCCGATGGGTGAGGGCGTCGACCCCAACCCGCGCATCATCGCGGAGAAGCTGGTCGACCCGTCCGCGCTGGTCATGGGCGCCACCGCGGAGAACCTGCACGATCTCGTCCCGCACATCACCAAGGCACGCACCGACGCGTTCGCGCTCGCCTCGCAGCAGAAGACCGCCAAGGCGTACGCCAACGGCAAGCTGCAGGACGACCTGGTGTCGATGTCGATCCGGGACGCCGAGGGCGGCTGGGGTCTGGCGACCGTGGACGAGGCACCACGGGACACCTCGTTGGAGAAGCTCGGCACCCTGAAGACCCCGTTCCGCCCGCACGGCAAGGTCACCGCGGGCAACGCGGCCGGCCTGAACGACGGCGCCACCGCGAGCCTGCTCGCCTCCGAGGCCGTCGCCCGCGAGCTGGGCCTGCCGGTCGCCATGCGGCTGGTGTCCTTCGGTTTCGTCGGCGTCGAGCCGGAGGTGATGGGCATCGGCCCGATCCCCTCGACGGAGAAGGCGCTGCGCATTGGCGGGCTCAGCATCGACGACATCGGCCTGTTCGAGCTGAACGAGGCCTTCGCCGTGCAGGTGCTCGCCTTCCTCGACCACTTCGGCATCGCCGACGACGACCCGCGGGTCAACCAGTGGGGCGGTGCGATCGCCATCGGCCACCCCCTCGCCTCGTCGGGCGTCCGGCTGATGACGCAGCTGGCCCGCCAGTTCGCCGAGCACCCCGAGGTCCGCTACGGCCTCACCGCGATGTGTATCGGCATCGGCATGGGCGGCACGGTCATCTGGGAGAACCCGCACTGGGAGGGTGGCAACAAGTGAAGGCACCGAACGAGGTCGTCACCAAGGCGCTGCTGCGCCAGGTGAACGTGCCGGGGCTGGACCGGCCGGCCGCCCTGATCACCCTGGACAACGGGCTCGACCACACCAAGCCGAACACCTTCGGGCCGGGCGGGTTGACCGACCTGGACGACGCGATCACCGCGGCGTTGGCCGCCGACCCGGCGTTCATCGCGGTCACCGGCAAGCCGTACATCTTCTGTGTGGGCGCGGACATCGTCGGCCTGCCGCAGCTCGCGGACCGCGCGCAGGCCCTGGAGATCGGTCGGCTCGGCCACCGGGTGTTCGCCCGGCTCAAGGACAGCACCGTTCCGACGTTCGCGTTCGTCAACGGCGCGGCGATGGGCGGCGGCCTGGAGCTGGCGCTGCACTGCCACTACCGCACGCTCTCCGGCGGTGCGGCGGCGCTCGCCCTGCCCGAGGTGTCGCTGGGCCTGGTGCCCGGCTGGGGCGGCACGCAACTGCTGCCGAACCTGATCGGCATCCCCGCCGCCACCCAGGTGATCATCCAGAACCCGCTGATGCAGAACAAGATGCTCAAGCCGAAGCAGGCCGCCGAGCTGGGCGTCGCGGACGTGCTGCTGGAGCCGGCCGACTTCCTGGAGCGATCGCTGGAGTGGGCCGCCGGTGTGGTGCGGGGTCAGGTCACCGTGACCCGGCCCGAGGTCGACAAGGACATGTGGGCGGGCGTGCTCTACTTCGCCCGCGAGACGCTGAACCAGCGGCTGCACGGCGCGGTTCCCGCCGCGTACAAGGCGTTGGACCTGCTGGAGACGGCGAAGGACGCGGACTTCGCGGCCGGCACCGCCGCCGAGGACGAGGCCCTCGCGGACCTGGTCTTCTCGGAGGAGCTGCGCAGCGGTCTGTACGCGTTCGACCTGGTGCAACGGCGGGCCAAGCGCCCGGCCGGCGCACCGGACAAGGGTCTGGCCCGCACGATCACCAAGGTCGGCATCGTCGGTGCCGGCCTGATGGCCAGCCAACTGGCGCTGCTCTTCGCCCGCCGCCTCCAGGTGCCGGTGGTCCTCACCGACCTGGACCAGGCGCGTGTGGACAAGGGCGTCGGCTACGTGCACACCCAGATCGAGAAGGCCGTCACCAAGGGCCGGATGGACAAGGGCACCGCCGCCAAGCTGTACGGCCTGGTCAGCGGCACGGTCGACAAGAGCGCCTTCGCGGACGCCGACTTCGTCATCGAGGCGGTCTTCGAGGACCTGGGCGTCAAGAAGCAGGTCTGGGCCGAGTTGGAAAAGATCGTCTCCCCGGAGGCGGTGCTCGCCACCAACACCAGCTCGCTCTCGATCACCGACATGGCGGCCGACCTGGAGCACCCGGAGCGGGTGGTCGGCTTCCACTTCTTCAACCCGGTGGCGGTGCTGCCGCTGCTGGAGATCGTCCGGGGTGAGCGCACCGACGACGCCACCCTGGCCACGGCGTTCGCGGTCGGCAAGCAGCTCAAGAAGTCGAGCGTACTGGTCAAGGACGCCCCGGCGTTCGTGGTGAACCGGCTGCTCACCCGCTTCCTGGGCACCGTCTTCGCCGCCGTCGACGCGGGCACCCCGCTGGACGTGGCGAACAGCGCACTGGACCCGCTGGGCCTGCCGATGCGCCCGCTCGCCCTGCTCCAGCTCGTCGGGCCGGCCGTGGCGTACCACGTGGGCGGGACCCTGCACGCGGCGTACCCGGACCGGTACGGCGTCAGCGAGAACCTCAAGCGGATCGCCGACTCGGGCCAGCCGATCGTGGTCGACGACCAGGTCAACGAGGACGTTGCCAAGCTGCTCGTGGTCGGCGACCAGCCGTTGACGGCCGAGCAGGTCCGCCAGAGCGCGCTCGACGCGATGGCGCAGGAGATCCGGCTCATGCTGGACGAGGGCGTGGTCGCCGAGGCGCAGGACATCGACCTGTGCATGATCCTCGGCGCGGGTTGGCCGTTCCACCTGGGCGGCGTCACGCCGTACCTGGACCGGACCGGCACCGCCGAGCGGGTCACCGGCCGCCGGTTCCTGCCGCGCGGAGCGGCGAGCCTGCCCGCCTGACCGACCGCAACACCACCGATCGCGGTGGCCGAACCGTCCGAAAGGGACGGCCCGGCCACCGCGATCGTGTCTGTTACCCCAGGCGGTACGGGGTGTCGTGTTGAACGGGCAGCGCACGGGACAGCGCGGAGAGCAGTCTCCGGGTTAGGATCATCCGTTTTCCATCCCGATCTTGGAGCTGACTGATGTCCCAGCCGCCGGCCAACCCCCATGGCACGCCGCCCGGTTCCTATCCCCCGCCGCAGCAGCCCGGCCAGCCGGCGCCGTACGGCCAGCCGGTTCCCGGACAGCAGGGTGGCTTCCCGCCCGCCCAGCCGGGTCAGCCGTACGGCGACCCGAGCCTGTCCGCCGGCCCGCCGGCACCGAAGAAGTCGAAGGCCGGCAAGATCATCCTGATCGTGCTGGCCGTGGTGCTGGTGCTCTGCCTCGGTGGCGCGGCGATCACCTGGTTCGCGGTGAAGGACGAGGTGGGCGACGTCGTCGACGCCACCAAGACCCGGGTGTCCGCGCCGGCCACGCTCGCCGGCCGTGCGAAGAACACCGACCCGCAGTTGCAGAAGGCCGCCGACGACATGGTCGCCGGGATGAAGGCGACGGCGAAGAACGAGACCGGCGCGGTCGGTGCCTTCTACGGCGACCCGGCCAAGAAGGACCTCTTCATGATCGCCGCCGCCTCCGGCGTGATGGCGGACCCGAAGAAGGAACTGGACGACCTGGTGACCGGGCTCTCCAGCCAGGTGGGCGTGGCCAGCATGGCGACGGTCGAGGCCGGCCCGCTCGGCGGCGAGGCGCGCTGCGGCGACGGCAAGATCGAGGACGTGCCGGTGGGCATCTGCGCCTGGGCCGACCGGGGCAGCGTGGGCATGGTGATCTCGTACTACAAGACCGCCGACCAGGTGAAGGCCGAGTTCGTCACCATCCGGGGACAGATCGAGCAGAAGTCCTAAGTCGTTTCACCGGCCGGGGCCCCGGTTCACCCCGACGAGGGCCCGGGGCCCCCTTCGTCGGGAGGCGGGGGGGGGGTCAGGCGACCGGGAAGTACGCGTTGAGCTTGCTCTTGAGGTGCGCCGCGAAGATGATGCCGAGCGCCGCGCTTCCGCGGAACGCGGCAGCCGTGCCGGTGGTGGCGTCCACCGCCACGGGCCGGGCCAGCGCGGCGAACTGCACCCGCTGCTTCTCTGCCGCCCACGCCGAGGCCGCGGGCTCGATCTGGGTGCCGACCAGGGCGGGGAACACCGCCACCCCGTTCTGCAGGCCGCGCAGTTGCCCCTTCCGGGCGAGCACGTACTCCATCGCCGTCTTGCTGAACGACTCCAGGGCTCCGGCCGTGACCAGCGTCGTCGGCGCGGCGATCGTGAACAGGTGCAGCTTGGTCGCCATCCACCGCAGCTTGAAGTCGCCCCGGTGGCCGATCAGCACCGGCACACCGCCCCAGTCCTCGACCTTCACCTCGCAGCCGTCGGCCCGCAGGCGCTCCATGGTCGCGGTGAGGTAGGCCTGCACCGGCTCCGTCGCCGTCGTTTCCATCCGCGTACTCACCCTCCACGCTGCTGTCTCGGCCGCTCATCTAACAGCACCGCAGTAGGCCCCGCCACCCCTGTCGATCGTGGACTGGCGGGGCCCTCTGCTATCCGTCAGCGCTCAGTCGTCACTCGCCGCCGCCGGTGTCGCCGCCCGCTCGGCGGCGCTGCGGACCACACAGAATTCGTTGCCCTCCGGATCGGCGAGCACCGCCCAGCCCGTACCGTCGGCGTGCCGCCAGTCGGCGACCAGGCTGGCCCCGAGGCCGAGCACTCGCTCGATCTCCTCGTCCCGGGTCCGGTCGACCGGTTCCAGGCAGATGTGCAGCCGGTTCTTGGTCACCTTGTCCTCGGGCACCGCTTGGAAGAACAAATTCGGGGTGGCGTCGTCCGGCGGCAGCAGGGCCGCCTCGGGGTCACCCGGGACGTCCTCGGCGTGCCGGGCGTACCCGAGCACGGCCGACCAGAAGCCCGCCAGGGCGTACGTGTCGTGAGAGTCGAAGCTGATGTTGCGGATCCGTGGATACACGGGTGTTCCCTCCGAGCTGGATGGGGACGCTCCGCTCCCGGGGGTCAGCCGGCGTGCACCCGGGGCGCGGAGTCAACAGTGGTGGACATTCGACGCACCCCCTCTCGCGCTCGAGCCGACGCGGTGATCTTTCCATCGGTCGAACAGCGCCCGCAACCCCGTTCAGCCAGGAATGGGCACCGCGTCGGTCACCGCCGAGGCGCCAGCCGACGGCAGCGTGACCGTCACCTCCAAGCCACCGCCGGGCTGCGCGATCACCCGGACCGTGCCGCCGTGCGCGTTGCACACCGCCCTGACGATGGACAGCCCCAGGCCCGAGCCTCGGGCCCCGGTCCGTTCCCGGCCCCCACGCCGGAACGGCTCGAACAGCCCCGGAACGTCGGCCTGGTCGACCTCGAAGCCGGTGTTCCCCACCACCAGCCAGGAGCGCTGGCCGTCCGAGCCGGTCCGCACCCAGAGCCGGCCGTGCAGATGGTTGTAGCGGACCGCGTTCTCGATCAGGTTGCCGGCGAGCCGGTCGAGCAGCCCCGGGTCGCCGACCACCGGCGCGGACTCCAGCGAGGTCTGCACCCGCAGGCCGATCCGGTCCACCTCGCGACGCATCGCCGACAGCGCGTTGGCCGTGCCGGCGGCGAGGTCGCATTCGGTACGCCGGCCGAGCGACCGCCCGGCCTGCGCCTCGCTGCGGGCCAGCACCAGCAGCGCGTCCACCAGCCCGTTGGCCCGCTCGGAGGCGTCCCGCACCACGGTCGCCATCCGGCGGTACTCGGCGGCGTCCGCCTCGTCGTCGCTGAGCGTCACGTCGATCTCGGTACGCATCACCGCCAGCGGCGTTCGCAGCTCGTGCGAGGCGTTCGCCACGAAGCGGCGCTGCGCCTCGAAGGCCGCCGCGATCCGATCCAGCATCGCGTCGAACGTCTTGGCCAGCTCGGCCACCTCGTCGTCCGCCCCGGAGTACCCGATCCGCTGGTCCAGGGTGGCCTCGCCGAGCCGCTGCGCGGTGGCGGTGACCTGGTGCAGCGGACGCAGCGCCCGGCCGGCGACCGCGTACGCCCCGGCCACTCCCACGACACTGATCGCGAGCAGCGCCCCCAGCCCCTTGGCGAGCAGCTCGCCGGAGGCGGCGTCGACCAGTTGCCGCTGCCACTGCGCGGCGTCGAGCGAACGACCGTCGGCCAGCACCACGATGGTCCCGGGCTGCAACTCGTCGGTCGGACGCAGCGCGTCGCGGACGAGCAGCCAGGCCAGCAGCACGAGGATCGCGCCCGC
Organism: Micromonospora sp. CPCC 205539; assembly: GCF_036906815.1. NCBI lineage: Bacteria > Bacillati > Actinomycetota > Actinomycetes > Micromonosporales > Micromonosporaceae > Micromonospora > Micromonospora sp. CPCC 205539. The sequence goes on from NZ_JBAKHW010000003.1 coordinate 64,725, forward strand.
GCCGACCAGCAGCACGCCGTTGAGCAGGGTCAGCCGCAGCCGCAGGGTCGGGCGCAGCCGGCGGCTCACGCGCCCACCTCGGCCGTCCGGTAGCCGGCCCCGACCACCGTCTCGATCAGTGGCGGGTCGCCGAGCTTCTTGCGCAACGTCATCACGGTGACCCGAACGATGGTGGTGAACGGGTCGGTGTTGGCATCCCAGACCCGTTCCAGCAGCTCCTCGCTCGAGACCACCGCGCCGCGCGCCTTGAGCAACTCGCTGAGCACCCCGAACTCCTTGTTGGTCAGGTCGACCGGCACACCGGCGCGGGTGGCGACCCGACGGGCCGGATCGAGCACCAGATCGGCCAGTTCGAGCACCGGCGGCGCGGCCGGTGTGGCCCGCCGGCCCAGCGCCTGCACCCGGGCGACCAACTCGTCGAAGGCGAACGGCTTGGGCAGGTAGTCGTCCGCGCCGAGCTGCAACCCCTCCACCCGGTCGGCCACCGTGCCGCTCGCGGTGAGCATCAGCACCCGGGTCAGTGCCCCGGAGGCCGCCAGGTCGGCGCAGATCTGGTCGCCGTGCACGCCGGGCAGGTCGCGGTCCAGCACGACCACGTCGTACCGGGTGACGAACGCAGCCTCGTGGCCCGCGTCGCCGTCGTACGCCACGTCGACCGCCATCCCCCGCTTACGCAATCCCCGCGCGATCGCGTCGGCGAGGTTGCGCTCGTCCTCCACCACCAGTACCCGCATCCCCGGCCTCCTCGCTGCTGACCACCGCCAACCTAGTGCCGGTCGGCAAACCATCGTCCCTCGCGGCCCGCGCCGGTCGGCGTTGCGGACCACCCGGGCGTACGCGATGCTTCGGGCACCGAGCGACGGACGGGGACGTTCCATGATCACCGCGGCAGCACCCTCCCGGCGGGACATCGCCTACCGGCGTTTCCTCCTACCGACGGACCGAACCGCCGGCACGGGCGACAGCCCGACGGATCGCGCCACCGGCGCGGGCCACGACCTGCACGGCGGTGACCGGGAGCTGGCCCCGGGCGACGCCGGTCGGCCGGTGCTCCGGGACAGTTGGACGACGCCGCCGGTGCGGGTCGGCTTCCCGATCGCCGAGGTGGTGCCGTCCTGGACGGCCGACACCCCGGACGGCTGCTGGATCGAGGTCGAGCTGCGCGGCTGGCACGACGACGCGCCCAGCACCGACTGGTACGTGCTGGCCCGCTGGGCGGCCGACGACCGCGCGGTCCAGCGCACCTCGGTGCCCGGGCAGGGCGACGGTGACGCCCGGGTGGACTGCGACACGCTGATCGTGACCGGGGCGACGGTCACCGGCTGGCAGGCCCGGGTGACCTCGTACCGGCCGGTGGGCAGCCCGGCTGGCCCGGTGATACGCAGCCTCGGCGCGGTCGCCACCGGCAGCACCGTGCCCGCGGCGACCCACGAGCCGGAGCACGGCACCGGAACGGAGCGCAGTGCCGGGCGCGGGACCGTGTTGGACGTGCCCCGCTACTCACAGCGGCTGCACGCCGGCCAACACCCGCAGTGGGGTGGCGGCGGCGACTCGTGGTGCAGCCCCACCTGCACCACGATGGTGCTCGCCTACTGGGGTGCCGCGCCGGCCGCCGAGCGCTACGCCTGGGTGGAGCCGCCCGGCCCGCGTCCGGCGGTGGTGCACGCCGCCCGGCACTGCTACGACCACGCGTACGCCGGGGCCGGCAACTGGCCGTTCAACACCGCGTACGCCGGCCTGCACGGGGTGGACGCGTTCGTCACCCGACTGCGGTCGCTGACCGAGGCCGAGGCGTTCGTCGCCGCCGGCATCCCGCTGATCGTCTCGGCTGCCTACCGTGCCGACGAGGTGCCGGGCCTGGCCTACGACACCAAGGGGCACCTGTTGGTGCTGGTCGGCTTCACCGCCGACGGCGACCCGGTGCTCAACGACCCGTACGCGCCCGACGACGACGGGGTGCGGCGCACCGTGCCACGGCAGCCGTTCGAGGCGGCCTGGCAGCGGGGCAGCGGTGGGGTGACGTACGTGCTGCGGCCGGCGTCGGTGCCGCTGCCTCCGCCGCCGACCCAGGCCAACTGGTAGTCACTTCGGCACCTGCCACAGCCCGTACGAGCCGTCCGCCCGCTGGCACAGCACCCGACCGACGCTCGCGTAACAGTTTCCGCGGGCATCCGGAAGCACGTCCAGCGTGCGTACCGCCCCGGCGTCGACGTCCAGCCCGACGGCGAGCAGCCCGCCGTCGGGACGTGGGCGCAGGCCGACCAGCGGGTTTCCCGGGTCGGACCCGGCCAGCTCCCACCGGCCCAACTCGGCCAGCACCCGCCCGGTCGGCGGGTCGAGCACGACCAGTTGCTGCGGGCCGGCGGGGCCGATGCTGTCGTTGGTGGTGGCCACGAGCCGGCCGCCGGACGGAAACATCCACCCCCAGCGGTCGCTGCTCCAGAGCGTCCGACCGGCCGTGTCGAGCACCACCTGTTCACCGGTCGGTCGCTGCAGGCAGATGACCGGGCCACAGTCCGACGCGTACGACTCGTCGTCGGTGGGCAGCCGCCAGCGCTCGTCCAGCCGGTCCATCCCGTACGCGGTGACCGTGGCCGGCACCCCACCGATGGCGATCAGCAGGTCGCCGACCACGTGCACGCTCGCGTACGCCGTGCCGCCGGGCGCACGCAGCTCCGCGCGGCTCAGCACACTGCCGGTGGTCGCGTCGCGCACCTCGACCGACCCGTCCGCGCCGCTGCGTACCAAACGGTCCACCCCGGCCTCGGCGTAGCGGTAGCTGATCTCGCCCACGGCGTTGGGCAGCTGCCACCGCGTCGTGCCGCAGCAGGGGTCGACCGCCCGGCCGACCGTCCCCGTGTCGGAGATGAGTTGCAACAGCACATTGCCGTCGGCCAGCTCGATGGCGCCGCCCGGCTGGTGCCACCCGACCGCCCCGGTCTCCCGGTCCAGCGCCACGGTCTGGGTGCCCGTATCTGCCAGGTTGTCCTGATGGGCGCTGACCAGCAGCCTCCCGGCCAGCGGCGTCACCCCCCACCTGTCTCCGTCCACCGGCAACAGCGTCTGCCAGGCCGGTTCGCCGCTGGGCAGTCGGTAGGCGGTCATCCGTCGCTGCGCCGACTCGGCGGTGGTCTGGTCCACGACCAGGACCAGGTCGTCGGCGACCAGGACGTCGGCGCCCGGCCGGACCGGCAGCGTCACCACGGCCCGCTGCGGCAGCGGCACGGCGGCGACGAGAGTGACGAACGCGAGCAGCAGCACCAACGCGCCGCGCAGTCGCCGACCGTAGGCGCGGGGCGGGCGCGCCGAAGCCGGCTCGTCCCGGACCACGCCGAGCTCAATGATCGACACCAACCGTCCTCTCGTCGCCGGGCACACTAGGCCGGCGGGTCACCTCCGGCAAACCGACCGTGAGCGCACCGGCCCGGCAAATGCGACGCACGCTCGCCTGTACGATGGCGCGTCGTGGCTGTGCCGGTGGTAGAACCTTCGCTGAATTCCGTGACCGACGTCGACCCGGGCGAGGTCGAGTCGACGCGACGGCTCCGGCGCCGCCCGGTCCGCGCCGACCTGTTGGCAGTCGGAGCCTATGTGCTCCTCGGCGTGTTCGTCTGCCTCAACTATTGGGGCGACGTCGAGGGTCGGGTCTCCTCGCACCTGCCGACCGACCACAGTTGGTTCGAGTGGCTGTTCGCGCACGGCGCGTACTCGGTGCGGCACCTGGAAAATCCACTCTTCACGGCCCAGCAGAACGCCCCGGACGGGGTGAACATGATGGCCAACACCTCGCTGCTCGGGGTGACGCTGCCGCTGGCCCCGCTGACCATGCTGCTCGGCCCGCAGGTGATGTACGCGCTCTACCTGGGCGCGGCGTTGGCGGCCACCGCCGGCACCGCGTACTGGATGCTCTCCCGGCACCTGGTGCGCTCCCGGGCGGCGGCCTTCGTCGGCGGCGCGTTCCTCGGCTTCGCGCCGGGGATCATCCACCACGCCAACGGGCAGCCCAACTTCGTGTCCAACTTCCTGCTGCCGCTGATCGTGGTGCGGGTGCTGCGGCTGGGCGAGCCGGGCCGGTGGCGGCGCAACGGGCTGGTGCTCGGGCTGCTGGTGGCGTACCAGATCTTCATCAATGAGGAGATGCTGCTGCTCACCGCGCTGGGCTGCCTGGTCGTCGTGCTGGCGTACATCGTGCAGCGGCCGGCGGCGGCGCGGGCCGCGGCCGGCCCGTTCGTGGCCTCCCTCGGCGTCGGCGGCGGCCTGGCTCTGCTGCTCGCGGCCTACCCGATCTGGTTCCAGTTCAACGGCCCGCAGTCCTACCGGGGCCTGCAGGGCGGCGTCTTCCACAACTGGGGCGAGGACCTGGCCGCCTTCGTCACGTTCGCCCGCGACACCTGGGCCGGTGACCCGGCGGTGGAGCAGACGATCGGGTTGACCGAGCAGAACACCTGGTTCGGCTGGCCGCTGGTGCTGCTCTCGGTGGTGGCCCTGGTGCTGCTCGTACGCCGGTCGCTGGCCGCCCGGATCGTCGCGGTGCTGGTCGTGGTCTTCACCGTGGCCGCGATCGGGCCGTGGGTGCGGTTCGACGGGGAGCTGACCGGCGTGCGCGGCCCCTGGTCGTACGTGCCGGACGACCTGCCGCTGGTCGAGATGATGATGCCGACCCGGTTGACGCTGGTGGTGGCCGCCGCGGTGGGCGTGCTGCTCGCGCTGGCCTGGGACGCCGTGTCCCGCCAGGGCCGGCCGGTGGCCGCCCCGCCCCGGGTCCCGGCCCCGCGTACCGGCGAACCGGCGACGACGACCGAGCCGGTGGCGGCCGAGAAGCCGGGTCCGTCGCGTCGACGGTGGCTGCGCCCGGTGGGGTACGCGGCGATCACCCTCGCCGTGCTGCCGCTCTTCCCCCGGCCGCTGCCCGCCCAGCAGATCGACCCGCCGCCGCACTTCATCACCGCCGGTGGCTGGCGGCCGTACGTGCCGGCGGGCCGGACCCTCGTGCCGGTGCCGATCCCGAGCAACGTGCACGGTCTGCCGACGCTGCGCTGGAGCGCGTTGACCGGGCAGGAGTTCCCCATCCCCGGTGGCTACTTCATCGGCCCGAACGAGGTGGGCGAGGGGGTCTTCGGCGCGCCGAACCGGCCGACCAGCAGCCTCATCTACTCCACGATGGACGCCAACGCCGTACCGGCGCTCACCGACGAGAACCGCCGCCAGGCCATCGAGGACCTGCGGTTCTGGCGGGCGTCGGTGGTGGTGCTCGGTGCCAACCCGCGCGAGGCGGTGCTGCGCGAGCTGGTCACCGCCCTGATCGGGCCGCCGCAGCGGGTCGACGACGTCTGGGTCTGGGACGTCCGCGCGCAGGTGGGCTAGTCAGCCGCCGAGGTAGCGCACGTCCCACATCCACCCGCCGTCGACCGGCCGACCCGGGCCGAGCAGGTCCTCGACGGTCCGGCGCACCGGCTCGACGTGGGTCTGCCGGCCGAGCACCACGAGCGCGGCGCGCCAGTGCCGCAGGTCCTCGACGGCCTGCCGGCGGTCGGCGTCGGTGAGCACCGGCACCGTGCCGGTGTCGGCGACCCGGCGCAGCAGCACGGCCGTGGGCCGGTCCGGGGCGCCCCAGCGGGCCGTCGGGTCGTCCGGGCCGCTCGGCCCGATGAAGTACCCACCCGGCGCGCGGAACGCCAGCCCGGTGCGGGCGGACCAGAGCATCACCGGGCTCAGCGCGGCGCCGGTGACCGGGGGCACCGCGACCACGGTCCGGCCGGGCGGCACCAGCGGCCGCCAGCCGCCGTCGGTGACGAACGGCGGCACCGGCGCGACCGGCACCACCCGGATGGGCGTCGGGACCAGGGGCAGCAGCGCGGCGGCCACCGCGCCGGCCCACAGCAGCCGCACCGGCAGCCCCGGCGCGGCCGGCGGGCGGCGCGCCGCCCGGACCCGGTCCAGGGACAGCGCCACCAGTACGCCCAGCACCGGCACGCAGACCAGCGCGAACCGGGCCGGCACCGCGAGGTCGAGCAGCGGCAGCCCGGCGACCAGCCGGTACGGCCCCGGGATGCCGGTGGCGGTCCCGTCCACCCGCAGCTCGGCGCCGAGCGAGAGCAGGGCGAAGACCAGGGCGCAGACCGCCAGCGCGCGCACCAGCGGTCGCCGCCACAGCCAGATCACGATCACCACGGCGAGCACGAGCAGCCCGGGGCCGAAGAACGAGTTCTCCTCCGTCGGATTCGGCGACAGCAGCCCCGGCAGCCAGTCGTCACCGAGCACGGTCTGCCGGGCCGAGGCGGTGAACGACGCCGCGTCCAACTGGAAGCCGTGCGCGGCGAACGCCATTCCCGAGTAGTGCTGCGGGCCGTGGAACTGGAACCACAGCGGGTACGCCAGCAGCGTCGCCGCCACCAGGGCCGCCACCCCGAGCCGACCGAACAGGGCCGGCGCGAGCCGCCGTGCCGCCACCCGGTCGGCGAGCGCGTAGCCCACCGCGAACACCCCGGCGGCGAGCGCCAGGAAGACCAGCACCTCCTCGCCGATGAAGACCTGCCAGACGAGCAACAGTCCCAGGCCGACGCCGGACCGCCAGACGCCACCGCGTCGCCGCTCCTCGGTGGAGCCCTTGTCGGGGCGGAACACCAGGGCGAGGATCGCGGGCACCAGGAACTGCGCGGCCACGTGCAGGTGCGCACCCGCCTGGGCGATCATGCCGGGGGCGAAGCCGCAGATCAGCCCGCCGACCGCCGCCGCGGACCGGGCGGTGACCAGCCGGCGGCGCAGCAGCGCGTACCAGGCCGTGGCAGTGCCGGCGAGGCAGCAGACGACCGCCACGCAGAACGCCGCCTGCGAGCCGAAGAGCAGGGTGACCGGGGTCAGCGGGACACCCAGGCCGAGCACCGAGGTGTTCGCCATCAGGTTGACGCCGTCCGGCGCGTTCAACGCGGTGCTGTAGAGCGGGTTCTCGCCCTCGACCACGGCGTGCGCCGCGTGGGCCAGCATCCACTCGAAGAGGACCTGGTCGCCGGCCTGGTGGAACAGCCGCCACGGGTGGCCCCACTGCGCGCTGGTCAGCAGCACGGCCAGGCCCAGATAGCCGGCCACCACGAGCGCGTCCCGGAGCCAGGCCGGCCGGGACCGGCGGGGCGTCGTCGGGGACACCGTCGCCGGGGAGGCCGTCCCGGTGGTCATCAGGCCGATCGAGCGGTCAGCGTCCGCACGTCCCAGACCCAGACGTCCAGCTCCCGGCGGCCGGGGCCGACCAGCTCCTCGACGGTACGCCGCAGCGGATCGGCGTTCTGCTGCCAGACCGGCAGCACGAGGATCGCCGCCTGCCAGTGCCGTAGTTCGTCGACGCAGCGGCGGCGCTGCCGGTCGTCCAGCTTCGGCGTCCGGCCGGTGGTCGCCACCTCCTCGAGCAGCTGACCCACCCCGCTGGGCCGCCCGCCGAACCGGCCGCGGTCACCGGTGTTGCCGTTGCGGGGGGCGAGGAAGTAGCCACCGGGGATCTTGAAGTCGAGGTTCGTGGCCGCCGCCCAGCGCATGCCGTGCGTGTTTCCCATGCTGGGCACCGGGATCGGCACGAGCGTCTGGTCCGGGCCGACGTACGCCCGCCAACGGTCGGCGGTGATGAACTTCGGCACCGGCGGCCGGGAGACCATGCGCAGCGGCATCGGAGCGACCGGCAGCAGCGCGAACGCCAGGCCGGCGGCGGTGAGCATCCGCACGGTACGCCGGTCGGGCACGCGCAGCGCCGAGGCCCGCTCGACGGCGAGCGCGAGCAGCAGGCCGATCACCACGCTGGTGATCAGGCCGAACCGGGTCGGCACCACGGCGTCCAGCAGCGGCAGGTGAACCAGCAACTGCCAGGGCCCGGTGAACAGCTCCCGGTCCCACCACGACACCCGCTCGCCGAGGGAGAGCACGGCGAAGAACGCGCCGGTCACCGCGAGCGCCCGGACCATCAACTCCCGTCGCAGCCAGACCACTATGCCGACGGTGATCAGCGACAGGGTCCAGCCGAAGAAGGCGTTCTCCTCGGAGTAGTTCGGCGCCAGGTTGATGTTGGCCCGCTGGTTTCCACCGAGGGTGGGCGAGCCCGGGGCGAAGAAGGCGGCGATGTTGTTGCCGTAGTCCTGCACCGCGTCGCTCAACCCGTGGTACGCCATCGGCCCGGCGAACTGCACGTACAGCGGGTACGCCAGCAGCCCTCCGGCCAACACCGCGCAGGCCACCAATCCGATGCTCAACGGTCGCCAGGCCGCCGACCAGCGGGCCGGCTCCTGGGCGAGCACCGCGAGCAGGAAGACCCCGCAGGCCAACGCCGTGAAGAGCAGGATCTCCTCGTTGATGAACGCCTGCGCGGTGACCAGCAGGGCGAGCACCAGACCGTCGCGGATCGGCCGGCGGGACCGGGTCAGCACCAACACCCGCCAGACGATGAACGGCAGCAGGAACTGGCTGATGATGTTCGGGTGCCAACTGGCGTGCGAGAGCATCGCCGGGGAGAACCCGCAGAACCAGCCGCCGACCGCCGCCGCGAGCGGGGTACGCACCAGGTTGCGGGAGAGCATGAGGTACCAGGCCATCGCGGTCCCGGCGAGCCCGAGCGTCACCAGCACCACGAAGGACACCGCCGGCCCGAACAACAGAGTCACCGGCACCATCGGGATGCCGAGCGCCAGCACGGCCGTGTTGGCCATCAGGTTGACGCCGTCGGGGTAGTTGAACTGCTCGGTGTAGAACGGGTACTCGCCGTGCAGCACCACGCGTACCGAGTGGGCGAGGAAGAACTGCACCTGGGCCGGGTCGCCGGTGTAGAGCGACGCCACGCGCCCGGCGGGGTCCAACCAGATCCGGCTGGTCACCCAGAGCGCGGTCAGCAGGAAGAGCCCTCCAACGGCCAGGTGCTGCCGGCGCCGGTTCCATCGACGCCACCAGGCCCGGGTCGGTGCCACCGCGTCGGCGTCGGCGGGCGCCGTCGGCTCAGCGGGCGCCGTCGGCTCAGCGGGCGCCGTCGGCTCGGCGGGCGCCGTCGTCGGGGCGGCCGGCTCGGCCAGCGCGGCGTCGTCGGTCGCTTCCGCCGGCGCCGTCGGCACAGCGGGCGCCGTCGGCTCAGCGGGCGCCGTCGTCGGGGCGGCCAGCGCGGCGTCGTCGGTCGCTTCCGCCGGCGCAGCGGACGTGCCGGTCATCGCGGCGGGACCGGCGAGGATGCCGACCGGGGTGCGGTAGCTCACCGTCTCGTCGGGGCCGGCCGCCGCCTCCGGGTGCGGCGCGGGCAGGGCGCGGGACTCGGCAGGCGTCACAGTCGGCGGAGTCTACCCGAGCGGCGAAAAGGCATCCAAAGCCCCGGGCAGGTCCACAGTGGTGGGTGGACCGGTGGCCAGATGCGGAATCGCGTCGGACATCTCGTACTATGGCGCTTTCCGACAGGCGACGGCGAGGCGATCGGGGGCGGATCAGGTGACTCCAGGCCGCCGACTTGGTGGGACGCTCACCGTCCTGCTGAGCACGCTGTTGGCCGGCACCGCGTGCGGCCCGGTCGCCGACCGGCAGCCGCAGAACCTGCGGGTCGGGTACGACAGCCTGGACGGTTCGCTGGCGGTCTGGCCTCCTCGGGGCGACCTGTCCGGCGACGCTGCCGCGACGTCGGCGGTCACCGACGCCGTCCGCGACTGGCGGTCTCCGGACGACGACCGGGCGCATCTGCCCTCCTCCGGCATCCTCTTCTCCGGCCGGGTCGACGGCACCCCGGTGGCCCTGGTGGCCGCCGACGTGCCCGGTGAGAGCGCCTCCTGGCTGCTGCAGCTCACCCGCGAAGGCGACCGGTACGAGGTCACCCGCGCCACCGACTACACCGACCCCGGCTACCTGGTCTACTCCGACGTGCTGCCCGTGCAGGCCGCCGGGGGCCGGCGTTACCTGGTCTCCGGCCGGGTGCAGCGACTCCTCGGGCCGGAGGGCCGTGCGCTGGCCATCGCCGACGGCCTCAGCGCGCCGGCCAACGTGCCGGCCTGCGCGGCGGTTCCCGTGACGGCGACCCTGCTGGCCACCGAGTCCCTGCCCCGAGGGCGGGCCGCCGACCGACTGCTCGACCTGGGCACCGGCACCGTCGATCCGCGCTACCCGCTGGTCCGCGACGAGTCCGGCGCGGGCAAGCGGGCGCTCACCGGCCTGGACACCTGCGTGCTGGCCGGCGACCGGGGCCCGTTCGGCAGCATCCCGCGCCGAATCGGTGACCGGGACGCGCCGCGATCGGTGCCGACGTCCTGGCCGATGGCGAAGCTCACGGTCCGTTCGCTCGGCGAGGTCGCCCTCGGCGGCGGTGAGCCGGCCGAGTTGCAGCAGCTCAGTTGGGACACCGACGCCGGCACGATGACCGCGGTGGTCTACCGCCCGGCGGATGGGAGCGCCCCGGTCGTCTCACCGGCCGACCGGGCCACTCCGCTGCAGACGTACGAGCTGCCGGTGCCCGGTCAGCCCCTGGTGGTGCTGAGCTGGCGGGCCAACCGGGACAGCTCCCTGTCGGTGCCGCCCGGTACGCCGCTGTTGGTGGAGCGACCCGGGCTGGCGGTGGTGCCGGCGCCGGAGCGCTCGGGAACGTTCAGCCTCGCCGGCCCGGACAAGACGCACTACCGGTCAGTCGCGGGCCGCTAGCCCACACCCACTCCCCGCGCCCGACTCCCCGCGTCGACTCCCCGCGTCGATCTAGGGGAAATCGTGGTGAGTTGACCTCTGGCAACAACGATTCGCCCTAGATCGACGCGACGCAGGCGCGACGCCGGGGCGACGCAGGCGCGACGCAGGCGCGACGCAGGCGCGACGCAGGCGCGACGCAGGCGCGACGCAGGCGCGACGCAGGCGCGACGCAGGCGCGACGCAGGCGCGACGCAGGCGCGACGCAGGCGCGACGCAGGCGCGACGCAGTGCGGGCGGCCCGAGGATCGGGCCGCCCGCCGTCGTACTCGTCAGTTCTGTGCGGCCGCGTCGCTGGCGGTGAGCTGGACCGGCGTGCCGTCCAGACCGGAGATCCAGCCGGTGACGTCGCGCGCCACGTCCTGCGCGGTGAGGCCGAGGTCGGCGAGGATCTGCGCCCGCGTGCCGTGCGGGTGCCAGTCCGCGGGCACCCCGAGGTCGCGCATCGGCACCCGGACGTCGGCGTCGCGCATCGCCTGGGCGAGCGCGCTGCCCACCCCGCCGACCCGGACGCCGTCCTCGACGCTGACCACGAGCCGGTGGCCGGCGGCCAGCTCGACCAGCTCCTCCGGAATCGGACGGACCCACCGGGGGTCGACCACGGTGACGCCGTAGCCCTGCTCGGCGACCCGGGCGGCCACCTCCATGCCCAGGTGGGCGAAGGAGCCGACGGCGACCAGCAGCACGTCGGTACGGGCCGACTCGGCCAGCACGTCGACCGGGCCGACCCGGCGCAGCGCCGGCAGGTCTGCGGCGACCGAGCCGGTCGCGAAGCGCACCACCGTCGGGCCGTCGTCGATGGCCACCGCCTCGCGCAGCTCCTCGCGCAGCGTGGCGGCGTCCCGCGGGGCGGCGATCCGCAGCCCGGGCACCACCCCGAAGACCGACATGTCCCAGATGCCGTAGTGGCTGGGGCCGTCCGGGCCGGTGATGCCAGCCCGGTCCAGCACGAAGGTCACCGGCAGCTTGTGCATCGCCACGTCCAGCAGGACCTGGTCGAACGCGCGGTTGAGGAAGGTGGCGTAGACGGCCACCACCGGGTGCAGACCGCCGAGCGCCAGACCGGCCGCCGAGGTGGCGGCGTGCTGCTCGGCGATGCCCACGTCGTACACCCGCTCGGGGTACTTGCGGGCCAGCTTGGCGATGCCGGTCGGCTCGGCCATCGCGGCGGTGATGCCCACCACGTCCGGCCGCTCGTCGGCGATGGCCAGCAGCTCGTCGGCGAAGACGTGGGTCCACTTCACCGACGGGGCGGCCAGCAGCGCGCCGGTCTCGACGTCGAAGGCGCTGCCGGGGCCGTGCAGGCAGTCCGCCTCGTCCTCCTCGGCTGGGCGGTAGCCGTAGCCCTTGCGGGTCACCGCGTGCACGATCACCGGGCCGCCGAAGTTCTTCGCCGCGCGCAGCGCCGACTCGACCGCCGCCACGTCGTGCCCGTCCACCGGGCCGACGTACTTGATGCCGAGATCCTCGAACATGGCCTGCGGTGCGACCGCGTCCTTGATGCCCTTCTTGACCGCGTGCAGCACCTCGTACATCGGCTTGCCGACCAGCGGCGTGGAGCCGAGGGCGTCCTTGACGGTGTCGAGGACCCGCTCGTAGCCGGGGTTGAGCCGCAGCGAGGAGAGGTGGTCCGCCAGGCCACCGATGGTCGGCGAGTAGGAACGGCCGTTGTCGTTGACCACGATCACCAACGAGTTGCCGGCGGTGGCGATGTTGTTGAGCGCCTCCCAGCACATGCCACCGGTCAGCGCGCCGTCACCGACCACGGCCACCACGCTGCGCGCCTCACCCCGGAGGGCGTACGCCTTGGCGAGGCCGTCGGCGTAGGACAGCGCGGTGGAGGCGTGCGAGTTCTCGATCAGGTCGTGCTCGCTCTCCGCCTGGCTGGGGTAGCCGGAGAGACCGCCACGCTGGCGCAGCTTGTCGAAGCCGGCCTGCCGGCCAGTGAGGATCTTGTGTACGTACGCCTGATGCCCGGTATCGAACAGGAGCCGGTCCCGGGGGGAGTCGAAGACCCGGTGCATGGCCAGCGTCAGCTCGACCACACCGAGGTTGGGCCCGACGTGGCCGCCGGTACGAGAGACCTTGGTGATCAGAAAGTCGCGGATCTCCGCGGCGAGAACGTCCAGTTCCTCGACGGACATCCGCTTGACGTCCTGCGGACCACGCACCGTCCCCAGAAGCCGACCCTGGTTGCCCGCGTCCTCTTCAACACTCATGACCCGAGAGTCTATCGGCCGCCCGATACTTCGCAGCCTGGCCTGCGCATCGCACGCTCCGACCCGGCCCCTGCCCGCCGGTCGTAGCACCGGCCGGCCGACCGCACCGGCGATCGGCCGCGTGCCCGGTCAGAACCGGCTGCGCCGCTGGTCAGGCCCGGACGCGCAGTCGGCGCGGCCAGTCCGCCGGCGCCTCGGCGGGTGCCGGCACGGCCGGCGTCCAGGAGCCGAGCGCCGCACCCCGGGTGGCGCCGGTCACCGTCGGGATCGCCCCGGGCTGGCCGTGCCAGGACAGCCAGCCGAGCAGCGCGAAGGCGTACGCCTTCCTGGCCTGCGCGGGCACACCAAGCTCGTCGGTGCCGCGCAGCCGCCACCGGCCGGCGCCCCGAGCGGCGAGCCGGCCCACCGGATCAGCGCCCGGCGGGCGGGAGCAGCAGGCCGACCAGCTCGACGTGCTGAGTCATCGGGAACAGGTCGAAGCCGCGCAGCGCGGCCAGCCGCCAGCCCAGCCCGGTGAAGGTGCGGACGTCCCGGGCGAAGGCGGCCGGATCGCAGGCCACGTACGCGATGGCGCGCGGGCCGACGGCGGCCAGCGCGCGGACCACCGGGGCACCGGCTCCGGCGCGCGGCGGGTCGAGCACCACCACGTCGACCGGCCCGGTGATCCGTCGGCGGGCCAGCGCGGTCTCCACCTTGGCCGCCACCACCTCGACGCGGGGCAGATCGGCCAGGTTCTCCCGGGCGGCGGCGACGCTCTGCTCGGCCGCCTCCACCAGGGTCACCCGGCCGGTACCCACCCGGTCGGCCAGCGCGGCCGCGAACAGCCCCGCCCCGCCGTAGAGGTCCCAGGCCGACTCGCCCGGTCGCGGGTCGAGCAGCTCCAGCACCGCGGTGACCAGGGTCTCCGCCGCCGCCGGGTGCACCTGCCAGAAGGCGGACGCGGGCAGCGTCCAGTCCCGGCCGGCGGCCACCTCGCGGACCACGGTCGGCCCGCTCACCTGGGTGGTCACGCCGTGGCGGACCTCGGCGACGGTCACGTCTCCGCCGGTGCTGGCGACGGTCTCCACCGCGTCGGCGGCCGGCCAGTGCGCGCCGGTCGGCGTGAGCACCGGCAGTTGCTGGATGGCGGGGTGGGCGATCAGGCAACGGTCGATCGGCACCACCTCGTGCGAGCGGTGCTTGAGCAGGCCGGCCCGGTCCGCCGCGTCCACCGCGTAGCGGACCCGCGAGCGCCAGCCCAGCGAGCCGCCGGGCAGCGCCTCGACCTGGATGACGAGCTGCTCCAGCTCGGCGTCGGTCAGCCCGCCGAGGCGGACCAGCTGTTCGCGTACCACGGCGGTCTTCCAGGCGAGCTGCGCGTCCGGCGCGACATGTTGCAGGTCGCAGCCGCCGCAAAGACCCGGCTTCGCGTACGGGCAGGGCGGCTCGACCCGGTCCGGTGAGGGCTCCAGCACGGTCACCGCGTCGGCCCGGACGAACCCCTTGTGCACCTCGGTGACCTCGACGACCACCCGCTCGCCCGGCAGTGCGTGCCGGACGAAGACCACCTGCCCGTCCACCCGGGCCACGCAGTGCCCGCCGGGGGCGACCGCGTCGACGGTCAGCTCGACCCGGTCCGTCTCGGCCAGGCCACGCACCGCCTCGACGGCCTGCCCCAGGGGCTCCTCGGCCCGCGTCACATCCGGCTCAGTCACGGCCGGTCCCGATCGGGCCGCTCTCGACCGGACCGCCCTCGACCGGATCGCTCTCGCCGGGGCCGCTCGCACCGGGCGGCACGGGAGCCACCGACGGCAGGGTGCCGCGGGGGTTGACCCGCGGACCACGCGCCGGGCCCCGGGACAGCGTGGCGTCGAGCCGGTCCAGGTTCTTGCTCGCGGTCGAGGCGAGCTGCCACGGCACGCTGACCACCATCACCCCCGGTTCGAAGAGCAGGCGGCCCTTGAGGCGCAGCGCGCTCTGGTTGTGCAGCAGGTTCTCCCACCAGCGCCCGACCACGTACTCGGGGATGAAGACGGTGACCACGTCCCGGGGCGACTTGCGGCGGGTGGAGGCCACGAAGTCCAGGATCGGCCGGGTGATCTCCCGGTACGGCGAGTCGATCACGGTGAGCGGGATGGCCATGTCCCTCCGCTCCCAGTCGGCCTGCAGATCGCGGGTGTCCTTGTCGTCCACGTTCACCGTCACCGCGGTCAGCGTGTCCGGTCGGGTGGCCCGGGCGTACGCGATGGCCCGCAGGGTCGGTTGGTGCAGCTTGCTGACCAGCACGATCGCGTGGTTACGGGCGGGCAGCACGGCCCGGCCCTCGTCCGGCGGGGTCAGCTCGGTGGCGACCCGGTCGTAGTGCCGGCGGATGCCCAGCATCAGCACGTAGATCACCGCCATCGCGGCGATCGCGATCCAGGCCCCGAGCAGGAACTTGGTGATCAGGACGATCACCAGCACCGTACCGGTCAGACCCATGCCGAAGGTGTTGATGGCCCGGGAGCGGTGCATCCGGCGCCGCGCCTCCGGATCCCGCTCGGTCTTCAGGTGCCGGTTCCAGTGTCGGATCATGCCGGCCTGGGAGACGGTGAACGAGACGAAGACCCCGACGATGTAGAGCTGGATGAGTCGGGTCACCTCGGCCTGGAAGCCGACGATCAGCACGATCGCGAAGACGGCGAGGAAGCTGATGCCGTTGGAGAAGGCCAGCCGGTCGCCCCGGGTGTGGAACTGGCGGGGCAGGTAGCGGTCCTGGGCGAGGATCGAGCCGAGCACCGGGAAGCCGTTGAACGCGGTGTTCGCGGCCAGGAAGAGGATGAGCGCGGTCATCCCGGCCACCACGTAGAGCAGGAACGAGCCGGAGCCGAAGACCGTCTCGCCGAGCTGGGTGGTGACCGTCTTCTGCACGTACCCCTCGGGGCCCGAGACGATCTGGAGGGCCGGGTCCTCGACGAACTGCAGGTGGGTCAGCCGGGCCAGCCAGATGATCCCGACGAGCAGGCTCACGGCGATCGCACCCAGGAGAAGCAGCGTGGTGGCGGCGTTGCGGCTCTTCGGCGCCTTGAACGCCGGCACGCCGTTGGAGATCGCCTCGACACCGGTGAGCGCGGCGGCGCCCGAGCTGAACGTCCGCAGCAGCAGGAAGATCAACGCGAAGCCGGTCACGCTGTGCTCGGCCTGGATGACCAGGTCGGCGCTGGGCGCACGGAGGTCCTCACCCAGCACGAAGACCCGGAACAGCCCGGTGCACAGCATCCCACCCATCACGATCACGAAACCGTAGGTGGGGATGGCGAACGCGGTGCCCGACTCGCGCAGCCCTCGCAGGTTGACGGCGGTCAGCAGGACCACGGCGATCACCGCGATCATGACCTTGTGGGTGGCCACGAACGGCACCACCGAGCCGAGGTTGGCCACGCCGGACGAGACCGACACGGCCACCGTGAGCACATAGTCGACCAGCAGGGCGCTGGCCACCCCGACACCGAACTTCGGGCCGAGGTTGACGGTGGCCACCTCGTAGTCGCCGCCCCCGGACGGGTAGGCGTGCACGTTCTGCCGGTAGCTGGCCACCACCGTGAGCATCACCACGACCACGGCCAGCGCGATCCACGGGGAGAACAGAAACGCCGAGGCGCCGGCGATGGAGAGGGTCAGCAGGATCTCGTCGGGCGCGTACGCGACGCTGGACAGCGCGTCGGAGGCGAAGACGGGCAGCGCGATGCGCTTCGACAGAAGGGTGTGCTCGAGCCGGTCGGACCGGAACGGTCGACCGAGGAGGAGTCGCTTCAGCAGCGAGGTGGGACTGGCCACGAACGCCAAGAGTACGACCACCACGACGAGGGTGCGGGGGTGGGCGATCTCGACCGGCCGGGACGACGCGGTACCGTCGGTCCCCGCTCCCGACCGGGACGTGGCAGGCTCGCACTCGGAGGCCACCGTCAGCGGGAGCGGTACGCACCTTTGGGAGGGACAGCGTGCACGTCGTGATCATGGGATGTGGCCGGGTCGGCTCGACCCTCGCCCACAGCCTGGAGTCCCGGGGGCACTCGGTGGCGGTGATCGACCAGGACGCCGACGCCTTCCGCCGGCTCGGCCCCGACTTCGCCGGCATCACGGTGACCGGGGCGGGCTTCGACGGCGACGTGCTCCGGCAGGCCGGCATCGAGCGGGCGGACGCCTTCGCGGCCGTCTCCAGCGGCGACAACTCCAACATCATCTCCGCCCGGCTGGCCCGGGAGACGTTCGGCGTGTCCCGGGTCGCGGCACGGATCTACGACCAGCGCCGCGCGCAGGTCTACGAGCGGCTGGGCATTCCCACCGTGGCGACCGTGCGGTGGACGGCTGACCGGATGCTGCGGCACCTGGTGCCGGAGGGCAACGTGGAGATCTTCCGCGACCCCACGAGCACCGTGTCGATCGTCGAGGTCCCCGTGCACAAGGACTGGATCGGCCGGCCGGTGCGCGCGCTGGAGGAGAAGTCGGGCGCCCGGGTGGCCTATCTGATCCGCTTCGGCATCGGCACGCTGCCCACCGCCTCCACCGTCGTACAGGAGGGTGACCAGGTCTTCATGCTGGTCAGCGACGACATCGCGGCGACGGTCACGACGGTGGCGGCGACGCCGCCGGAAGGGGGGCACTGAGCCATGCGGATCGCCATCGCGGGCGCCGGCAACGTCGGCCGCTCGATCGCCCAGGAGCTGATCGACAACGGCCATCAGGTGATGCTGATCGAGCGCCAACCCAAGATGCTCCGCCCGGACCGGGTGCCGACCGCCGAGTGGGTGCTGGCCGACGCCTGTGAGCTGGCCAGCCTGGAGGAGGCCAACCTCGCCGGCTGCGACGTGGTGGTCGCCGCCACCGGCGACGACAAGGTCAACCTGGTGGTGTCGCTGCTGGCCAAGACCGAGTTCGCGGTGCCCCGGGTGGTCGCCCGAGTCAACCGGGCCGAGAACGAGTGGTTGTTCACGGAGCAGTGGGGCGTGGACGTCGCGGTGAGCAAGCCGCGGGTCATGGCCGCCCTGGTCGAGGAGGCGGTCACCGTCGGCGACCTGGTCCGGCTGATGACCTTCCGGCAGGGCGAGGCGAACCTCGTCGAGATCACCCTGCCGCCGACCGCGCCCTACGTCGGTCAGCCGATCCGCGCCGTGCCACTGCCCCGCGACGCCGCGCTGGTGGCGATCCTGCGCGGCAAGCGCGTCCTGGTGCCCAGCCCGGACGACTCGATCGAGGTCGGCGACGAGCTGGTCTTCGTCTGCACCGCCGAGGTGGAGGACGAGGTCCGCGCGGTGATCCTCGGCCCGGACAGCGTGGAACGGACCCGCGGCTCACGCTGAGCAGCGGTGCCGAAGGGCCCCGGCGGGCCCGGCGCTCAGGCGCCGGGCAGCGGGGTCGGTTGCGGCTCCCGGGTGACCCGGCGCACCGTCCAGACCGTGATCAGCAGCAGCAGCGCGTACGGCGGGTAACCCAGCGCCAGCCGGGCCACGCCCAGCGCGGTGTCCTGGTGGGCCAGGTAGAGCCCGGCCTGCACGCCCACCTTGGCCAGCCACACCACACCCCAGAGCACGGTCAGCTGGGTGAAGGTGCGCACCAGCTTCGGGTCGTCACGCCACTCGGCGCGGCCCTTGGCCACCAGCACCGACCAGATCCAGCCCACCAGCGGCTGCTTGATGGCCGCCGAGATCAGCAGCGCGACGCCGTAGCCGATGCCGTAGAGGATGCCGGGGAGGTAGAAATCCCGCTCGTTGCCGGTGCGCCAGGCGATGGCCGCGCCGACACCGACGCCGAACAGCCCGTTGACGGCGTGCCGGATCGGGCGACGCTGAGCCAGCCGCAGCCCCGCGATGAGCAGCGCGACGACCACCGACGCGATCACCGCGGGCCGCAGCTCGCCGATGATGTTGGCGACGACGAAGACCACCACCGGGATGCTGGACTCGACCAGCCCCCGCCAGCCGCCGAGCTGGTCGGCCATCTGCTCGGCGATCGTCGGCAGTCGCTCGTCGTCCTCTGGGCCGGTCTCCGGCTGCGCTGCCCGGTGCTGTCCCGTCGTCATCGCCGGCCTTCCGTCCGCGGTGCCCGTCACTTCGGCGAGTCCAGCTCGTAGTACGGGTTGTAGATGACCTTGCGGTCGTCGCGCACCGCGACCCGGCCACGGGCGGTCAGGTGGCGCCCCGGCTCGATGCCGGCGATGTGCCGCCGGCCCAGCCAGACCAGGGTGACCACGTCGCTGCCGTCGTACAGGTCGGCCTCGAGGGTGGGCAGGTTGGTCCGCGGCGTGTAGACCACGGTGCGCAGCCGGCCGGCCACCGAGACCAGCTGACCCCGGGAGCACTGCTGGGCCGGGATGCCGCCGCACTCGGCGCTCTCCCGGCGCAGCTCCTGCGCGTCGATCTCGGCCTCGCTGGCGGTGAACCGTTGCAGGATGCGCCGCAGCGACACCTTGCTCTCGTCGGTCGTCATGACCTCCGCGTCACCCTCTCCACGCTCACCGGCCTTGGCCGGGACTGGCCCAGCACCGGCGACGCCGGAACCGTGCCGCCAGCGTACGCCGACGGGGTTGGTTCCGGCGGGCCGGTGCGCGCGGGATCAGACCTGGCGGGGCTCGGCGGCGGCGGACCCGTCCCCGGTGCCGGCCTGGTCGGTGATCTCCCGGGGCAGTCGCAGCGGCAGCGGCTCGCGGACCGGCTTCGCCTCCTGGCCCCGGTCGACCACCAGGCCGTCCAGGCACTCGGCGAGCGGCCCGGCGACGACCGGGTCGGTCGCCAACGGGCCCTGGAACACGCCACGGACCATCCAGCGCGGCCCGTCGACGCCGACGAACCGCAGGTTGGTCGGCCCGTCCGGGGTGCGTACCTGGGCGTGCAGCTCGGCGCCGTACTCGCCCTCGACCTCCTGGGCGGTCGCACCGTCTTGGAGCAGCGACTGGCGGATCTCCTCGCGCACCTCGTCCCAGATCCCCTCGGACCGGGGGGCGGCGAAGACGCCGAGCTGCAACGCGTTGTCGCCGTGCACCAGGACCACCTGCTGGATCACGCCCTGCGGGTCGGCCTGCACCCGCACCTCCACCTCGGCGATCGCCGGGATGTGCAGGCTGCCCAGGTCGAGACGCTCCACGTCGTCGTTGACCTCGGAGATGTCGTACGGGCCGCGCACGAGCGCCGGCGCCTCGGCACCGCTGTCGAGCACCTCGTCGGTCCGCTCGTCACGGATGCTCCGCTCGGCACCGGCCCGCTTTCGGGAGAAGATCACTGCGCCCACCCTCCGCTGTTCACGCTCACCCTGCCACCTCTTCCGTCCGCCCGCGGTCCGGCCGCTGTTCGGCCCGGTCCTGGCCCACCGGCGACGGCACCAACCCGGCGTGCCCGCCGGTGGAGCCGTGCCCGCCGGTCCCACGCCGGGACTCGGGCAGCTCGGCCACCGGCTCGAACCGCGCCCGCGCGACCCGCTGGACCACGAGCTGCGCGATGCGGTCGCCGCGAGAGATCAACGCCGGCGTCTCCCGATCATGGTTGATCAGGTTGACCAGGATCTCACCCCGGTAGCCGGCGTCGACCGTACCGGGCGCGTTGAGCACCGTCACGCCGAGCCTGGCCGCCAGGCCGGACCGGGGGTGGACCAGGCCCACGTACCCCTCCGGGAGCGCGATGGCCACGCCGGTGGGCACCAGGGCCCGGCCGCCGGGCGGCAGCCGCACGTCCGCGGCCGCCACCAGGTCGGCACCGGCGTCGCCGGGATGGGCGTACGTGGGTAGTGGCAGCTCGGCATCGAGCAGCCGTACGGGCACGGGTACGACGTCGGTCACGGTTCCTCTTCCGTCCGGTTCACGGGGTGACCCTGCCATCCTGCCGGTTGCCCGGGCCGTCGTGCGCCGTACCCTCGCAGGAGTGAGCATGTCGCCCTCCCCGACCGTCGGTCGACCGCCCGCCGCGGCCCGCCCGGCGTACGCCGAACGGCTGGCCCTGCCCTGGTGGCTGTGGCTCGCCGGGCTGGTGGCCGCCGCGCTGGTGGCCGTCGAGATCTGGATGGGCGCGTCCGGTGTACGCGCCTGGCTGCCGTTCGCGGTGCTGCTGCCGGTCACCGCGGTCGGGCTGTGGTGGCTGGGTCGGATCCGGCTCGCCGTCACCGATGCCGAGCTGCGGGTGGACGACGCCCGGCTGCCGGTGCGCTTCGTGGCCGA
Organism: Micromonospora sp. CPCC 205539; assembly: GCF_036906815.1. Classification (NCBI taxonomy): domain Bacteria; kingdom Bacillati; phylum Actinomycetota; class Actinomycetes; order Micromonosporales; family Micromonosporaceae; genus Micromonospora; species Micromonospora sp. CPCC 205539. The sequence goes on from NZ_JBAKHW010000003.1 coordinate 85,782, forward strand.
CGTGGTGCCGCTGGACGCCGCTGGCCGCCGTGAGGTGCTCGGTGTCGGCGCGGACCCGCTCGCGTTCGTTGTGCAGCGGCCGTGGGTCGGCGGCGCCGTCCAGGTGGTGCTCGACGACCCGGCCGACCCCACCCCGTTCTGGGTGGTGAGCACCCGGCACCCGGTCGAGCTGGCCGAGGCGGTGCTGGCCGCCAGGGACGCCCGACCGCTGGCCGACCGGCCGGCTGCCGAGTCGGACTGACCGGGTCAGGTGCCGGTCGGCGGCCCGGGCAGGGCTGCCGGCGGCGCCGGCCGAGCGATGGCGCGTCGGCGTAGGTCCACCTGAAGCTGGTCGGCCATCGACCGGGTGGCCCGGCGGTTGAGGAAGCTGGCGACCGCCGCGCCGGTGAGGAACGGCCCGAGCGTGGTGAGGTTGCGCCCGAACCGTCGGAGCAGCGTGTCCCGCAGCTCCTTGCGGGCGGCGGTGCCGAGCACGGCGGCCGCGCCCACACCGGGGACCATCGGGTTGATCCCGCGCTGGGTGGCCCAGGAGTGCACCAGCGCGACCGCCCGTTGGCTGCCGGCGCCCGGCAGCTCCACGCCGTGGATCTCGTGCAGCTCGCCGATCAGTTTCAGCTCGACCGCCACCACGGCGACCGTCTCGGCGGCGAGCAGCACCGGCGCGGAGAGCAGGGTCGGGGCGACCGTCCACTCGACGGCGGCGACTCCCCCGCCGGCAGCGCCGATTCCGGCGGTCGTCCGGGCCGCGTTGCGGATCAACCGCTCGGCCAGGGCCTCGTCACTCAGCCCGGGGAAGTGCCGGCGCAGAGTGGCCAGATCCCGCACCGGTACGTGTGGGGCGACCTCGGTCACGGTGTCGACCATCCAGCGCATGGCGGCGCGGGGCTTGAACAGGTCGGCGATGCCTCGGGCGCGGGCCTGCCCGACCATCCGGGTGAGCAGTTGGCGGCGCCGGGCGGGCTCGATGTCGTCGGCGGTCAACGCCGCGACGGTGGCGCCGAGATCCTCGACGTCACCGCCGTTGGTGTCGCCTCGCTCGCTCATGTGGATCGAACCTCCCGGTGACTCGGCTACCGCTACGAGTCAAGCAGGTCCCCACCCGTGTTGCACGGCTACGTCAGCAGCGGCGGCCCCGATCAGGAGGCCGCCGCTGGTGTTTGTGCGTGTCAGACGCACTCGCGGCAGATCAACTCGCCGTTTCGCTCGACCGCCAGCTGGCTGCGGTGATGCACCAGGAAGCAGCGGGCGCACCGGAACTCGTCCTGCTGCATCGGTAGCACCTTGACCGTGAGCTCCTCATCGGCCAGATCGGCGCCGGGCAGCTCAAAGCTCTCGGCCACCTCGGCCTCGTCGACATCCACCGCGCCCGACTGTGAGTCGACGCGCCGGGCCTTGAGCTCTTCCAGGCTGTCCTCGCCGAGGTCGACCTCGTCGCGACGCGGGGCGTCGTAGTCGGTGGCCATCGGTTTTCACTCTCCCATATCGATGTTGTCGCTTCCCGGTTGTAACGCCGGGCGACGCTGTTTCGGTTCCGCTGGCCGGCCACCAGTTGTGTCGGTCACCCGACCCGGGGACCGAACGGGTCGAGACCGCTGGGGCGACTCCCCTGCGAGCGCGGAACCTTACCCCCCCTTGGGCGAGGCATGTATACCGCCCTCGCGGCTGAGATGTACGCCCCTGCGCGCGAAGTTGTTCCCAATGTGATTCAGGCGACACGAAGATAGGGGTAGTAGTACCCGGTTCGCGGTCGGCGCGCCGGCATGTCGGACTGTTTCCACGCGACGGCCGGACAACCGTTAACCTCAGCGGCGTATTCGACGGCCGGCGGGTCCGTGCGACCGCCGCCACCCACCTGAGGTCCCGGGGAGCGCCCAGATGAGTTTTGCGCGAGTGCGAGCACTCGTCGTCGTCGGTCTACTGGCGGTGCTGGCCCTGACCTTCGTGGTCATCGCCGTGGTCCGCGACACCCAGGGCAATGCGGGCACAGCCGCGAGTTGCCCGGACGGCTGGCCGCTTGCCGACGTCACACTGCGCGAGACCAAGGACGTCAAGATCAATGTGCTGAACGCGACGGACGAGGCAGGCCGGGCCGCCACCGTGGCGGACGACTTCCGCAACCGCAAGTTCCAGGTCATCAAGGTCGGTAACGCCAAGGCGATCAACGACGTGGCCATGCTCAGGTACGGCCCCAAGGGTGTCGGCTCCGCGCACCTGCTGAGCGCGTACTTCCTCGACCAAGCCACGCTGGGGTACGACGAGAAGCGCACCGACGACACCGTGGACGTGGTGCTGGGCGCGGCCTTCCAGCAGCTGGCCACCACGACCGAGGTGAACCAGTCCCTCGGCGACCTGGGCGCCCCGGAGGCGCCTGCGGGCTCCTGCCCCGCGCCGAAGAAGTGACTCCGTACCCCGGCGGGCGCTGCCAACCACCACGCCCGCCGGGGTGCCAGCTCTCGATCTGACGGCGCCGGATCGCCGGGCGCCACGGCCGCCGGCACACCGTGGACGCCCGACCAGACGCCGCCGGGGGTGCTGTCGGTGCCGGGTCGGCGGTCAGGGGCCGCCGGAGGCGTCCAGGGCGGCCAGCCGGTCGTGCAGTGGCGCGAAGAGCGCGGGTGGGGCCGCGAGCACCAGGTCCGGGCCGGCCGGGCGGCCGGACAGGCCGCCGACGCGTACGCCCCCCTCGGCGGCGACCAGGCCACCGGCCGCCAGGTCCCAGGCGGCCAGGCCCTTCTCGAAGAACGCGTCCAGCCGCCCCTCGGCGACCAGGCAGAGGTCCAGCGCGGCGGCGCCGAGCCGGCGGATGTCCCGCACGTGCGCGATCAACCCGGCCACCACCTGGGCCTGGTGCGCCCGGCGGCCAGCGTCGTAGCCGAAGCCGGTGCCGACCAGCGCCTGCCCGAGGTCGGTCTCGCCGGAACAACCCAACCGGACGCCGTCGCGCCAGGCGCCGCCCCCGGCCGTGGCGGTCCACTCCTCGCCGGTGATCACGTTGCGCACCACCCCGGCGACCACCACCCCGTCCACCTCGGCGGCCAGCGACACGGCGCTGTGCGGCAGCCCGTACAGGTAGTTGACCGTGCCGTCGATCGGGTCGACGATCCACCGCACGCCGCCGGGCCCGACCGGCCCGGTGTCCCCCGTGCCGTACTCCTCGCCGAGCACCGCGTCGTCCGGCCGCAGGCGGTGCAGCGCGTCGAGCACCTGGCGCTCGACCGCCCGGTCGGCCGCCGTGACGACGTCGGTGACCGTACTCTTGGTCGCGGCCACGGAAACGCCCTCGACCCGCATCCGGTACGCGGTGGCTGCCGCATCCCGTGCGACATCGATCGCGATCGCCAAAAGGTCCTGCGGTAGCGGCGTCGTTCGGTGCATCCCACGTCCCCTTCCCGCACGACCGGGGCGTTCCGGGCCACGCGCGAGTATCATCCTTACAAAGTCCACATCTGCGCCGAATCGGCGGTCCCCACCGCCGGTACGCCGTGCGGCGCAGGATGATCGCCGCAGACGGCGTTACAATTCACCCCTGCCCACGCGGCACGGACCGCCGACCACCGGCCGGACCGTGACACGAGGGTCCCTCAAACACATCGCCCGGCGTGGTGCCCCACGCTGCGCCGGACGACCCGGCCTTGCTCGCTCTTCGCCTCCGGAAGGTCATTCGTGACAGAACCCCGCCAGACCGGCGCCGACGTTCGCTCGCTCACCGACACCCTGATCGCCCACGCGCAGAGCGCCGGTGGCCAGCTCACGTCGGCCCAGCTCGCGCGCACCGTCGAGTCCGCCGAGGTGACTCCGGCCCAGGCCAAGAAGCTTCTGCGGGCGCTCTCCGAGGCGGGAGTGACCGTGGTGGTGGACGGCTCAGCGAGCACCCGCCGCAAGGTCGCTGCCGCTCGGTCCACCACGCCGGCGTCCCGGGCCACCACCGCCAAGACCACCAAGAAGGCCGCCGCGCCGGCCCCGAAGCAGGCCCCCGCCTCCGACGAGGGCCCGTCGACGCCGGGCCCGCGCAAGGTAGCCGCGCGCAAGGCCACCGGCGAGACCGCCGCCGCGAAGGCAACCAAGTCGACCCGGGCCACCAAGGCGACGGTCGCCGCCGCCACCGGCACCAAGCCGGCCAAGGCCGGCGCCGAGGGCGAGATCGACCCGGAGGAGCTGGCCGCCACCATCGAGGACGTGGTGGTCGAGGAGCCGGCCGAGTTGGCCCAGGCCGCCGAGGCGGACGCCGCCAGCTCCGCCACGGACAACGACTTCGAATGGGACGACGAGGAGTCCGAGGCGCTCAAGCAGGCCCGGCGGGACGCCGAGCTGACCGCCTCCGCCGACTCGGTCCGTGCGTACCTCAAGCAGATCGGCAAGGTCCCGCTGCTCAACGCCGAGCAGGAGGTGGAGCTGGCCAAGCGGATCGAGGCCGGCCTCTACGCCGCCGAGCGGCTGCGCGCGGCCGACGAGGGCGAAGAGAAGCTCACCCGGGAGATGGTCCGCGACCTGGGCTGGATCTCCCGCGACGGCGAGCGGGCCAAGAACCACCTCCTGGAGGCAAACCTCCGCCTGGTGGTGTCGCTGGCCAAGCGGTACACGGGACGCGGCATGGCCTTCCTGGACCTGATCCAGGAGGGCAACCTCGGCCTGATCCGCGCGGTGGAGAAGTTCGACTACACCAAGGGCTACAAGTTCTCCACGTACGCCACCTGGTGGATCCGGCAGGCGATCACCCGCGCCATGGCCGACCAGGCCCGCACCATCCGCATCCCGGTGCACATGGTCGAGGTCATCAACAAGCTTGGTCGCATCCAGCGCGAGCTGCTCCAGGACCTGGGCCGCGAGCCCACGCCGGAGGAGCTGGCCAAGGAGATGGACATCACACCGGAGAAGGTGCTGGAGATCCAGCAGTACGCCCGGGAGCCCATCTCACTGGACCAGACCATCGGCGACGAGGGCGACAGCCAGCTCGGTGACTTCATCGAGGACTCCGAGGCCGTGGTCGCGGTCGACGCGGTCTCGTTCTCGCTGCTGCAGGACCAGCTCCAGCAGGTGCTGCAGACGCTCTCCGAGCGTGAGGCGGGTGTGGTACGCCTGCGCTTCGGCCTGACCGACGGCCAGCCTCGCACGCTGGACGAGATCGGCCAGGTCTACGGGGTGACCCGGGAGCGGATCCGGCAGATCGAGTCCAAGACGATGTCCAAGCTGCGTCACCCGTCCCGGTCGCAGGTCCTCCGGGATTACCTGGACTGAGCGGGTTTCGTCAACAGAACGTGTCGTTTTGACCACCTGGTGTGCATCGCCAGATGGTGATCGTCCGGATGCACGAATGTGATCGTTGACGTGGCACCCTGGGTGCACGGCACACTGTCCCTGCCATGTGTGACCTCGGTCCCCCGCGGGCACACAGGGAAGGCAAGGCCTGGCAAGGGTGTTGCACGATAGGTGAGCAACGACCGAAGAGATTGTTCATCGGTGACGACCAGAGGAGGAAGGCGATGAACTCGACCCTCACGCCGCCGCCCGAGACGGTGGCTCCCCCAGCCGCCGATGAACGGTGCGACCGCTGCAATGCAGCCGGCAAGCTCCGGATCACCCTTGAGGGTGGGAGCGAGTTGGTGTTCTGTGGGCACCACGCGAACAAGTACGCGGAGGATCTCGTGAAGATCACCGTTCGGTTCGCGACGGACCCTGAGTTCAGCTGGCGTGGCGCCGATCTGATGGCGAACTGAATCCCGCATAACGACATAGCCGACCACCCGCCCCAGGCGCCCACGATCCGGCCGGTACCGCCCGTGGGGGCCAGCGGAGAGGGCGGGGCTCGTGTGCAGGAACGGGGCTAGAGGGTCTGGACGGTGGCGATGCGTTCCTCTAGCTGCTCGATGGTGGCCTGCGCGCTCGGCGGGCCGCCACAGAGGCGGCGCAGCTCGGCGTGGATCTTGCCGTGGGGCTGGTTGGTGCGGTGGTGCCGGGCGGCCACCAGGGCGTTCAGTTGGCGCCGGAGCGCCACTCGGCGCTGGGCAGCACTCATTGGTGCCGGCGGCGCCGCAGTGGGCGCAGCGGCCGGCTGAGCGGCCCCCTCGGCGGTCCGGCGACGTTGGGCGGCGAGTTGATCGGCCTGCCGTTTGGTCAGCAGTAGGGAGACCTGGTCGGCGGTGAGCAGGCCGGGCAGGCCGAGGTACTCCTCCTCCTCGGGGGTGCCCGCCTGGGCCGCGGTGCCGAACGACGCGCCGTCGAAGATCACCTGATCCAGCTCGGCGGTGGCCGACAGTGCGAGGAACCGCTTCTCCAGCTCACCGCTGGCCTGGTCGTCGCGCTGGGCCCGTTCGAGCAGATCGTCGTCGAAACCGTCGGATTCCTTGGGCTTGCCGAGCACGTGGTCCCGCTCGGTCTCCATCTCGCTGGCCAGCCCGAGCAGGTGCGGGACGCTGGGCAGGAAGACCGACGCGGTCTCCCCGGTCCGGCGGGCCCGGACGAACCGGCCGATCGCCTGGGCGAAGTAGAGCGGCGTGCTGGCGCTGGTGGCGTAGACGCCGACCGCGAGCCGCGGGATGTCCACCCCCTCGGACACCATCCGCACCGCGACCAGCCACCGCTGGTCGGACGCCGCGAACGTCGCGATCCGCGCGGACGCTCCCTGGTCGTCGGAGAGCACCACTGCGGCCTTCTCGCCGGTCAGCTGTTCGACCAGCTTGGCGTACGAGCGGGCGGTCTGCTGGTCGGTGGCGATGATCAGACCGCCGGCATCGGGCATCCCGGCGTTGCGCAGCACGGTGAGCCGGGCGTCGGCGGCCCGCAGCACCTGCGGCATCCAGTCCCCGGCCGGGTCCAGCGCGGTACGCCACGCCTGGGCCACCAGGTCCTGGGTCATGGGCTCGCCCAGCCGGGCCGCCAGCTCCTCCCCCGCGTTGGTCCGCCAGCGGGTCTCCCCGGAGTACGCGAGGAAGAGCACCGGCCGGACCACGCCGTCGCGCAGCGCGTCGGAGTAGCCGTACACCGAGTCGGCGCGGGAACGCATCAGCCCGTCACCGCCCCGCTCGTAGCTGACGAACGGGATCGGGTTGTCGTCGGAGCGGAACGGGGTGCCGGTGAGCATCAGCCGGCGTACGGCGGGCTCGAAGGCGGCCTTCACCCCGTCACCCCAGGAACGGGAGTCGCCGGCGTGGTGGATCTCGTCGAGGATGACCAGGGTGCGTCGCGTCATGGTGCGCCGCCGGTGCACCTGCGGGGCCATCCCCACCTGCGCGTAGGTGACCACCGCGCCGTGGAAGTCGGCCGCCGAGTGCAGGTCGGCGTTGCGGAAAGCGGCGTCGAGCTGGATGCCCACCCGGGCCGCCGCGTCCGCCCACTGGTTCTTCAGGTGCTCGGTCGGCGCGACCACGGTGACCGCCTCGACCGTGCCGTCCGCGAGCAGCTCCGCGGCGATCCGCAGGGCGAAGGTCGTCTTGCCGGCACCCGGCGTGGCGACCGCCGTGAAGTCGTCGGTACGTCGGCGCAGGTATTCCACCAGGGCCTTGCGCTGCCAGGCGCGTAGTGCCGGGAACGTCTCGAGCACCGGCGTCCGGGCTGCCACGCGAAGCTCCTCTCCGACCGCACGAAGGCGGAAACGGGGCGAGGGCCGCGAGTGCCGCCGCCCATGAAAACGCCTCCGCGCAGAAGCTGCCGCGAAGGCCGACTCAGCATAACCAGCGCGAGCCCCACAGCCCAGGCGACGCCACGCTGGTCACATCGGCACCGCCAGCCGAGCGGTCGCCCGGGTGCGTCACCACTCCCGGTCGGTACGCCGTGGCGGCCGCGCCGTCGCCACCGGAGCGGACCAGCGGCGGCGCAGCGCGACCAGGCGCAGCCCGAAGACCAGCACCGCGGCGGCGGTGAGTGGCGCTGGCCCGGCCTGATCGGCGAGGTAGAGCACCGCCACGACGACCGAGCCGACCAGCGCGGCCACCGCGTAGATCTCCCGGCGCAGCACCACGGGGATCTCGGCGGTCAGCAGATCCCGACCGAGGCCCCCGCCGATCGCGGTCAGCATGCCGATCAGGCAGGCACCCACCGCCGGCACCCGCGCGTCGAGTGCCTTGAGCGTGCCGGTCACGGTGAACAGGCCCAGACCCGCCGCGTCCAGCACCAGCACCGTGGTGCGCAGCCGGGCGAGCTGGGGATGGAGCCAGAAGACGGCGAGCGCGGTGATCGCGGCGGTGCCGGCGTACCGCCAGTCGGCGAAGGCCAGCGGCGGCGACTCGTCGATCACCAGATCCCGGAAGATCCCACCGCCGAGGGCGGCCACGAAACCGACGAACGCGACGCCGAACAGGTCGAGTCGTTTGGCCACCGCCGCCGAGGCCCCGGACGCGGCGAACACCGCCACCCCGGTCAGGTCGGCGAGGAGCAGGGCGGTGGAGGTGGTCACCGCCGCAGGCTACGTCGCGGGCCGGGGCACCGGCCCGGGTTCACTCGCGGTACGAGTCGTAGATCTCCTTGCACTTGGGGCAGACCGGCGAACCCGGCTTGGCCGCCTTGGTGACCGGGAAGGTCTCGCCGCAGAGCGCGACGACGAAGGTGCCCATGACGGCACTTTCGGCGATCTTCTCCTTGCGGACGTAGTGGAACATTTCGGGACCGGTGTCGGCGTCCTTCAGCTCCGGACGCTCGAGAACCTCTGTGCTCACGTCTGCACCTCCAACCATCAAGTTTGGCAGCTCCCCGCGGCCGGGTCCACTTGAGCCCGGCCAAGGTCCAACAACGTACGGTGGGCGACCGTGACTGACTTTCACATTCGCTTCGGCACCGAGGTGGCCGACGCCCTGCGCGACGGCCGGCCCGTCGTCGCCCTGGAGAGCACCATTGTCTCGCACGGCCTGCCCAGGCCGGAGAACCTGCGGGTGGCCCGGGAGATCGAGCGGGCGGTCCGGGACGCTGGGGCGGTACCGGCGACGATCGGCATGATCGCCGGCGAGCTGGTGGTCGGCCTGGACGACGCGCAGCTGACCCGGCTGGCGACCGTCGACGGGGTGACCAAGCTCTCGGTCCGCGACCTGGCGGTGGCGGCCGCGACCGGGGCGGACGGCGCCACGACCGTGGCCGCGACCAGCGCGGTGGCCGCCGCGGCCGGGATCGGGGTGTTCGCCACCGGCGGCCTGGGCGGCGTGCACCGGGAGGCGGAACACACCTTCGACGAGTCGGCGGACCTGATCACCCTGGCCCGCACCCCGATCACCGTGGTCTGCGCCGGGGTCAAGTCGATCCTCGACGTGGGTGCGACGCTGGAGCGGCTGGAGACCCTCGGGGTCGCCGTGGTGGGCTACCGGACCCGCCGCTTCCCGGGCTTCTACCTGACCGACGCCGGTTTCGACCTGGACTGGTCGGTGGAGTCGCCGGAGCAGATCGCCGCCGTGCTCGCCGCCCGTGACCAGCAGGCCGTGCACGCCGGCGGCCTGCTCGTCGCCAACCCGCTGCCGGTCGATGAGCAGCTCGACCCCGAGCTGCACGACCGGACCCTCGCCGACGGCCTCGCCCGGCTGGAGCGCGACGGGGTGACCGGCAAGGCCGTCACGCCCTACCTGCTGGCGCACTTCCACTCGGCGACCGAGGGGGCGAGCCTGGCGGTCAACGTCCGGATCATCCTGCGCAACGCCGACCTGGCCGCGCGGATCGCGGTCGCCGCCGCCCGCACCACCGCCCTTCCCGCATGACCCAACCGCCCCGGGTGATCGTCGTCGGCGACGTGATCACCGATGTGGTCGCGGTGCTGTCCGGGCCCCTCATGGCCGGCTCGGACACCGCGGCCGAGATCCGCTTCAGCGGTGGCGGCCAGGCGGCCAACACCGCCGCGTGGGTCGCCGCGCAGGGAGTGGACGTGACGCTGGTCGGCGCGATCGGCGACGACGACGCGGGGCGGGACCGGGCGGCCGAGCTCGAACGCGCGGGCGTGGACTGCGCGCTCGAGCGGATCGAGGGCACGGCGACGGGCACGGTGGTCGTACTCGCCACCGAGGACGAGCGCACGATGGTCAGCCAGCGGGGCGCGAACCTGCGGCTGAGCGTCGCGCACGTCGAGCGGGCCCTCACGGCGGTGCCCGACGCTGGGCACCTGCACCTGTCCGCGTACACCCTGTTGGATGTGGGGTCGCGCGGCGCCGGGCTGCGGGCGTTGGCCGCCGCCCGCGAGCACGGGCTCACCACCAGCGTCGACGCGGCCTCCGCGGCGCCGCTGCGGCGGATCGGTGCGGCGGCCTTCCTGAGTTGGGTACGCGACGTCGACCTGCTGCTGGTCAACGCGGACGAGGCGACGGTGCTGGCCGGCGGCCTGGACCCGGCGGCGCAGGGGCGTGCGCTGACGGCGGCGGCCCGGCGGGTGGTGGTCAAGCGTGGCGCGGCCGGCGCGGTCTGGGTGGACCGCACCGCACCGGTCAGCGTGGCCCCGGCCCGACGGGTGGCCGTGGTGGACGTCACCGGGGCGGGCGACGCCTTCGCGGCCGGTCTGCTCACCGCCTGGCTCGGCGGCGCCACCGCGTCGGCGGCCCTGAACCGGGCCGCCGAGCTGGGCGCTCTGGCCGTCTCGACCATCGGTGCCCGGCCGCATCCGTGAGGCGTCGGACCCTGGCCCGTACGCGGGTCAGGGTTCGACGTCGATGACCTTGTGCGACCGCTCCTCGGCGGTGAGGCTCATCGGCGGGGTGTCGTCCTTCTGGCGGGGGTGGAACCGGTTGGCCAGCCGGTGCTCCTCCTTGGGCGGCCGGTCGTTGGCCAGCAGCACGGCGAGCCACGGGATGAGCACCATGCCGAGGGCGCACAGCGGCAGCCAGAGCCAGAGCAGGGGTGCGTTCACGCCGACCAGGATCGCGCCAACGATGATGCAGGCCACCCGGATGCCCATCATCAGGACATAGCGGCGCTGCCGGCTGGTGAGCTGATCATTCTGGCTGCGCGAGGCGTCGGTGATCAGAATCGGCTGGTACGCCTGACGCTTCACCATGAACCTCCTCGAGGGGATTACGACTCATCCTGTCACCGCCCGGCCGTGATCAGCGAAATTCGACGCATCACACCTCGTGTTACGTGCGTGGTACGCTCCGCGGTGTGGGCAGCAGGTTCAGCTTCACCGACGAGGCGTTGGCCAACCTGAGGGTCTACGACGTCACGCCCGGGGAAGTCTGGGAGGCGCTGCACAGCGCCCGACGGGTGATCCGCCACCTGGGCGACGACGTGATGGTGGTCTACGCCGCCGGCCGGCGGGGCCGACGACTGGCGGTGCTGCTCGCCGAGGCTGATGGCACCGACAACGACTGGGACATCCTCTCCGCCCGCGAGCTGAGCGACGTGGAGTCCAAGCGCTACGACGAGGCCGTGCGGAGATCTCGGTAGATGAGGAGGCCGTGACGATGCACCGTGACGACGCGACCAAGCAGTTCCACAGCGGCGACGAGCGGCTCGCCGAGCTGATCGACGACAGCCCGGCGGCGGACCTGCCCACCCCCGACACCGACGAGCCGATGGTGAGCCGATCGGTCCGGCTGCCGCTGGAGACCTACGAGCGGGTGCGGGCCGCGGCCGACGCCCGGGGCATCGGCGTCACCACGCTGATGCGTCAGTGGATCGAGACGGGCCTGGCCGACCTGGACGACTCCGCCACCGTCTCACTCGCCGACGTCCGGCGCGCGCTGGCCTCGCTGGCCCACCCCACCGCCGCCTGAGCGACCGGCTCAGTTGCCGGTGGCCTTCGCCTTGGCCGCCGCCTTCATCTGCTGCTTGTACTCCCGCACCCGGCGCAGCGAGTCCACGTCGGTGACGTCCGCCACCGACCGGTACGCGCCCGGGTCGCCGTACCCGCCGGCGGCCTCCCGCCAGTCCTGCGGCGTCACCCCGAACCGCTTGCCGAGCAGCGCCACGAAGATCTGCGCCTTCTGCTTGCCGAAGCCGGGCAGCTCGGCGACCCGACGCAGCAGCTCCGGCCCGTCGGCGACGTCGTTCCAGAGCCGGGCCGCGTCACCGTCGTAGCGGTCCACCAACGCCTGGCAGACCTCCTGCACCCGGGCGGCCATCGCCTTGGGGAACCGGTGCAGGGCGGGCGGGCCGGTGAAGAGCACGAGCAGGGCCTGCGGGTCGTACCCGGCCAGCTCCGCCGCGTCCAGGTCATGACCGAGCCGCTGCACCAGCACGTACGGCGAGGAGAACGCCTTCTCCATCGGCACCTGCTGGTCGAGGACCATGCCGAGGAGCAGGGCCAGCGGGCTGCGCTCCAGCAGCCGGTTGGCCTCCGGGTCGATGGGAAGCACGAGCGTCATGCCTGCCATCTTGCCCTGACCGGATCGACCGGTGAAATCCGGCGCAACCGGACCTTTCGCTAGACGGCCTCACCTACGGCCGGCCGCCGACCCGCGACCGGACCGGATGCGGCGGGTGGCGGCGACCCGCGGCGGGCGGAGAGGCAGGATGACGGGGTGGACGGATACGACATGCTGCTCTCCCCCGCTGGCATCGACGCGCTGCGGACCGCGCTGACCCGGGCCGGGTTCACCAGCAACGGCATCGCCGACCGGCTCGGCGCGCAGGCCACCAGCGCGGTGGCGCGCAACGACTACCGGGCGGCACTGCGGGCCACCGAGGACCGCGACCCGCTGGGCACCCTGATCCGGGTGTTCATCTGCGACCAGATCGAGTCGGAGACGGCGGTGGCCGCCGCGCTGGCGCCCCTGAGCGTGGCGGACGCGGTGGCCGGCGGGCTGGTCGAGCAGCACGGCGACGGCCTGCGCGCCAGCGTCGACCTGGAGCCGTACGGCGACGACTGGTGGGTGCTCGCCGACGTGCCGGCCAGCGCCCGGCCGGGCCGACCCCTGCACGGCGAGCACGTGCTCGGTCTCGGCGGGGCGACCCACACGCTGATCGGCGCGACGATCCGGCGGCCGGTCGACACCGCACTCGACCTGGGCACCGGCTCCGGCATCCAGTCCCTGCACCTGGCCACCCACGCCAGGTCGGTCACCGCCACCGACCTCTCGGAGCGGGCGCTGCGCTTCGCCGCGACCACCGCCGCCCTCAACGGCCAGGACTGGGAGCTGCTGCGCGGCGACATGGTCGCACCGGTCGCCGGGCGGCGCTTCGACCTGGTGGTGAGCAACCCGCCGTTCGTGGTGGGCCCGGGCACGACCACGCACGTCTACCGCGACTCCGGGCGGGTGGGCGACGCGATCGGCGCCGAGCTGGCCGCCGCCGCGCCCGGCCTGCTCACCGAGGGCGGCACCATGCAGTACCTGGCGAACTGGGTGCACGTCGCCGGCGAGGAGTGGGACGAGCGGGTGGCGGGCTGGTTCGCCGGGACCGGCCTGGACGCCTGGGTGATCCAGCGCGAGGTGGCCGACCCGATGGCGTACGTCGACCTGTGGCTCACCGACGTCGGCGAGAGCGCCGACCCGCAGCGGACGGCCGCATGGCTGGACTGGTTCGACGCGCACAAGGTAGAGGCCGTCGGCTTCGGCATCGTGTCGCTGCGCCGGGGCGGGCACGCCGACCCGGTGGTGCGGGTGGAGGACCTGCGCCAGCGGGTGCAGCCGCCGCTGGGCGACCAGGTCGCCGCCTGGTTCGACCGCCAGGACTTCCTGGGGGTACGCGACACCGGGGCGCTGCTCGCCGAGCGCTACCGGGCCGCCGACGGTCTCCAACTGCGCCAGGAGGCCACCATGGGCGAGGAGGGCTGGGCGGTGGACCGGCAGGTCCTCGCGATGCCGAACGGCCTGCGCTGGACCGAGGAGATCGACCCGCTGGTGCTGGCGCTGGTCGGCGGGGCCGACGGCCGGCTGCCGCTGCGCGACCAGCTCGCCCTTCTGGCCGCGGCGCACGACGTCGAGCCCGACGAGCTGGCCGAGGCGGCCGGTCCGATCGTCGCGCACCTGGTGGAGCGCGGCATCATCGAGCCGGTGACCCCCTGATGCGGGCGGTCGACGCGACGGCTCCAGCGGTGGTCAGCTGATGCGCGCGGTGGTGCAGACGGTCGGGCAGGCCAGCGTGACGGTGGCCGGCGAGGTGGTCGGCGCGATCGAGGACGGCCTGCTGGTGCTGCTCGGGGTGACCCACACCGACACCGTCGAGACCGCCCGGACGATGGCCCGCAAGGTGCACGAGCTGCGCATCCTGGACGACGAGCGGTCCGCCGCCGACACCGGCGCGCCGATCCTGGTGGTCAGCCAGTTCACCCTCTACGGCGACGCCCGCAAGGGCCGCCGTCCGAGCTGGACGGCGGCGGCACCGGCCGAAGTGGCCGAGCCACTGGTCACCGAGGTCGTCGAGGCGCTGCGCCAGCGCAACGCCAAGGTGGAGACCGGCCGCTTCCGCACCCACATGCTGGTCCAGAGCACCAACATAGGCCCCCGAACCCTCCTCCTGGACCTCTGACCCGACCCACCCGCAGCCAGCACCCTCAGCGGTGATCAAGAGGTTTGCGTCACCGCCAGGGCGGATTCTGACGCAAACCTCTTGATCACCGGTGGGTCCGGGCCGGCGAAGGTCGGGTGGGGTGGCGCGGGTCAGGAGAACAGGCCCCGGCGGGTCAGGGACTGGCGGAGCCAGTTGTCCAGTTCGGCGGTCCAGTCGGTGCGGTCGGCGGCGGCATGGTCGACCGTGAACCGGCCGAAGGCGTCCCGGCCCTCGGTGAAGACACCGCCGCGCTTGTCGACCTCCAGCACCACCTGCATCTGCTGCGCGTCGGCGATGAAGGTGACCTCCAGCTGGTTGATCGAGCGGGCGTACTGCGGTGCCGGGCTGAACTCGATCTCCTGGTAGAACGGCAGAGTCTGCCGTACGCCGTAGATGTGACCGCGCTCCACATCGGCGCGGGCGAAGCGGAAGCCGAGCCGCAGCAACGCGTCCAGCAACCGCTCCTGCGCCGGCAGCGGGTGCACGGACACCGCGTCCAGGTCACCCTTGTCGACGGCCCGGGCGACCTCCAGCTCGGTCCGCAGCCCCATCGTCATGCCGTGCAGGTGCTGGCCGTACAGCTCGGTGACCGGGGTCTCCCACGGCACGTCGAAGCGGAACGGGATGTCGTAACGCTGCCCCGGCTCCAGCCGGAACGCGCCGGTGACCTGCTGACGGTGGAACTCCTGGGTGGTGTCGTAGTCGTTGTCGCCACTCTCCACCTCGACCCGGGTGACCAGGCCGAGTGCCACGTGGTCGACGTCGACCTGGTGGTCACCGCCGACCACTTGGATGCGCCCCTCCAACTGGGTGCCCGGGCGGCAGTTGGGATTGGCCAGCACCGTCTCCACCGACGGGCCACCGACCCCCATCGCCTGCATGAGCCGCTTGAAGACCACGCTGTCCTCCACCTCCAGACCACGGCCGACCCGGGTTGGCCGACCGTCGGCACCGTAACCGGGGCGGGCAAGGCGGCACCGGGAGGACACACCGGGTTGCACATTCCGGCGACACTCCCCTCCGTCGATCCGACGGAATTCCTGTCGGGTGGCCGATCGCCTCACTCCCGTTTCACGCCCCGCCCGCCAAGCTGTGTCTCACACCGGCACCACTGGGCCGGAGACGTCGGCACAGACGTGGACACGGGGAGAGACAGAGATGGTCCTGCAGATGACGGAACACCGGATGCGCACGGCCGCCAGCACCGACACCGACGCGGCCACCGAGGTCCTCGCCGACCTGGACGCCACCGACGAGCGCGGCATCTCCACCGACCTGGTCCGGGCGTACCTCAACGGGATCGGCCGGACGAAGCTGCTGACCGCGGCGCAGGAGGTCGACCTGGCCCGGCGGATCGAGGCCGGCCTGTTCGCCGACGAGAAGCTGGCCACCTGCACCCCGGTCTCGCCCGAGCTGCGGGCCGATCTGGAACTCGTCGTCGCGGAGGGCCGGGCGGCCAAGGACCACCTGTTGGAGGCGAACCTGCGGCTGGTGGTCAGCATCGCCAAGCGCTACACCGGGCGCGGGATGGCCTTCCTCGACCTGATCCAGGAGGGCAACCTCGGCCTGATCCGCGCGGTGGAGAAGTTCGACTACGCCAAGGGCTACAAGTTCTCCACGTACGCCACCTGGTGGATCCGGCAGGCGATCACCCGTGCCATGGCCGACCAGGCCCGCACCATCCGCATCCCGGTGCACATGGTCGAGCAGGTCAACCGGATGGTCCGGGCCCGTCGCGAGCTGGCCGTCACGCTGGGCCGCGAACCCACGGTCGCCGAGGTGGCCACGGCGTTGGACATCCCCGAGTTCCAGGTCATCGAGCTGATCTCCTACGACCGGGAGCCGGTCAGCCTGGACCAGGCCGTCGGTGACGACGGCGAGAGCGCGCTCGGTGACTTCGTGGCCAGCGTGGACCCGCGCAACGAGCCGGGCGACGCCGCCGCGCAGGGCGAGCTGCGCAACGAGGTGAGCATCGTGCTGGCGACGCTGTCCCAGCGGGAGCAGGCGGTCATCCGCCTCCGGTTCGGGCTGGACGACGGTCGGCAGCGCACCCTGGACGAGGTCGGCCGCGAGTTCGGTCTGTCCCGGGAGCGGATCCGGCAGATCGAGAAGGTCACGCTGTTGAAGCTGCGGGCTCCGGAGCGTGCCCAGCGCCTGGAGGCGTACGCCTGCTGACGCACCGGTTCGCACGGAAGCCCTGGCGGTTCGCCGGGGCTTCCGTGCGGTCAGGGGCAGAGCGGTTCAGAGCCGGCGGGGGCCGGTGTCCGGCCGGGCGGCCACCCCGCCCACCTGCACCTGGGCGTGCAGGACCGAGATGCCGTCGGGGCGGGCGAGCACCGGGTTGAGGGTCAGCGACCGCACCCGGGGCTGCTCGTCCGCGAGCCGGCCCACCCGCAGCAGCAGGTCGGCCAGGGCGCCCCGGTCGACCGGGGCGGCACCCCGGTGCCCGCGCAGCAGCGGCGCCGCCCGGGGCTCCTCGACCAGCTCGGCGGCGTCCCGGTCGGTCAACGGCACCGCCCGCCAGGCCCGGTCACCGAGCAGCTCGGTGGCGACCCCGCCGAGGCCGAACCCCACCACCGGCCCGAACGCCGGATCCTCCACCAGCTCCACCACGCAGGCCACCCCGGGCGCGACCATCGGCTGGACCAGCACGCCCGCGCCGAAGCCCACCGCCAGCTCGGCGTACGCCCGGTGGACAGCGAGCGCGTCGGGCAGGTCGAGCCGGACCGCGCCGAGGTCGAGCCGGTGCCGCAGCCCGGGGGCGGCAGCCTTCAGCGCCACCGGGAAACCCAGCCGCGCCGCCGCGTCGACGGCCCCGTCGACCGAGGCCACCAGCACCGACGCCACCACGTTGATGCCGTACGCGGCCAGCAGCGCGGCCGGATCGGCGGTGTCGACGCGCAGCGCGGCCTGCCCGGCGGCCGGGTCGATCCGGGGCAACTCGGGTGCCACTCCGGGCGGGCGGCGCAGCCACTCGGCGTACCGGTGCACCCGGGCGAGAGCCCGCACGGCCTCCTCCACACCGCCGTACGCCGGCACTCCGGCGGGCAGCCGGCCGACCAGGAACGTCGCCACGGTCGGTTTGCCGAGCGCGAGCGCGGCCGGCAGCGCGGCGGTGACGTCGGCGTCCACCTCGGCGTGTTGGCCGGGCAGCGGTGGAGCGAAGACCACCACCAGCGCGTCCACCCGGTCATCGCCGGCCGTCTCGGCCAGCGCGGCGGCGAACTCGGCGGCACCGGCGCGCGGCCCCACGTCCCGGGGGTAGCCGTCGACCACGGTGAGGCCCTGCCCGACGCAGGCGGTGGCGGCCAGGCCGGTGAGCGCCGGGGAGTTGCCGACCACGCCGACCCGGCCACCGGCCGGCAGTGGCTGATTGGCCAGCAGCACGCCGACGTCGAGCAGCTCCGGCACCGTGTCCACCCGGATCACGCCGGACTGGGCGAAGAGCGCGGCGACCGCCGCCTCGTCCGGCCCGGCGCTGTCGCCCACCCCGATCGGCCGGGCCGGTGAGGCCAGCGCGACGACCGGCTTGGCCCGGCCGATCCGCCGAGCCAGCCGGGCGAACTTGCGCGGATTCCCGAAGGTCTCCAGGTACAGCATGATCACGTCGGTGCCGGGATCGTCCTGCCAGTACTGCAGGAGGTCGTTGCCGGAGACGTCGGCCCGGTTGCCGGCCGAGACGAAGCTGGACAGCCCGAGGCCACGCCGGTCGGCCTCGGCGAGCAGCGCCACCCCGAACGCCCCGGACTGGCTGAAGATGCCGACCCGGCCGGCCGGCGGCAGCGCCGGGGCGAGGGTGGCGTTGAGGCGTACCGCCGGGTCGGTGTTGGCCACGCCGAGACAGTTCGGGCCGACGACGCGCATCCCGGCGGCGTGCGCCGCGCGGACCAGCGCCCGCTGCGCCGCCGCGCCCTCGGGGCCGGCCTCGGCGAAACCCGCCGAGATCACCACCAGGCCGTGCACCCCGGCGGCGGCCGCGTCGGCGACCACCTCGGCCGCCGCCTCCGGTGGCACCGCCACCAGCGCCAGGTCCACCGGGACGCCGGCGTCGACCGCCGCGGGGTACGCGGGCAGCCCCGCCACCGTCGACGCGGTGGGATGCACCGGCACCACCGCGCCGGGATAACCGCCGTCACGCAGATGCCCGAGCACCGCCGCGCCGACGCCCTGGCCGGTCGCGCTGGCGCCGTAGACGGCGATGCCCCGCGGGGCGAGCAGCCGTGCGATGGAACGCGCCTCGGTGCGGTGCTCCCGGCCGCGCTGCACCGCCAACGTCGCCTCGGTGGGCGCGATCGGGAAGCTCAGGTGCACCACACCGTCGGCGTACTCGCGCTGGACCTGGTAGCCGAAGTCGGCGAAGACCCGCAGCATCGTCCCGTTGGCCGGCAGCACCTCCGCGACGAAGCTCATGATGCCGTTGCGTCGGGCGGCGTCCGCCAGGTGCTCCATCAGCACCGAGCCGATGCCCCGCCCCTGGTGGGCGTCCTCCACCACGAAGGCCACCTCCGCCTCCGGCGCCTGCGGGCCGAGCCGCTCGTAGCGGCCGACCGCGACGATCCGGTCGCCGGCCAGCACCACGAACGCCTCCCGGTCCCGGTGGTCGACCGTGACGAACCGGATCAGGTCCCGTTCGGGGATGCGCGGGTACGGCGAGAAGTAGCGCAGGTAGCGGGTGCGCTCGGAGAAGCGGCCGTGCATCGCCACGATGTCCGGCGCGTCGGCCGGGGATATCGGTCGCAGTTGGACCGTGCTGCCGTCGCTGAGCAGCACGTCCACCGGTGGATCCACGGTCGTCACCGGCGCGTCCTCCTCCGGCCCGGCTCAGTCGCGCGGATCGTGAGGGTCGAGCCCGAGCAGCGGGAAGACCGTCTTGCGGGTGGCCGCGATGGCCCGGTCCACGGCGTTCGGCTCGCCGGTCGGTTCCCACGGCTTGTACGACGGATCGGCGTCGTCGGTCATCCGCAGCGGCACCTCCCGGCCCGGTCGACGGTCGGCGGCCAGCGCCCGCCAGGCCGGCGGGGTGAGCGTGGCCGGGGCGATCGGGTCACCGGTGGCCACGGCCAGCAGGTGGGTCCACGCCCGAGGCACCACTTCGACCAGCGCGTACCCGCCGCCACCGGTGGCCACCCAACGGCCGTCGCACAGCTCGTCGGCGAGCGCCCGCAGCGCCAGGTACGTGGACCGCTGCCCGTCCACCGTCAGGTGCAGGTCGGCCAGCGGGTCCAGCCGGTGCCCGTCCGCGCCGCACTGGCTGACCAGCACCTGCGGCCGGAACGCGCGCAGCACCGACGGCACGATCGCGTGGAACGCGCGTTGCCAGCCGGCGTCGTCGATGCCCGGCGGCAGCGGCAGGTTGACCGCGCTGCCCTGCGCGCCCGGGCCGCCGGTCTCGTCCGGAAAACCGGTGCCGGGGAAGAGCGCGAGCGGGGTCTCGTGCAGGCTGACCGTGAGCACCCGCGGGTCGTCCCAGAAGATCTCCTGGACGCCGTCGCCGTGGTGCACGTCCACATCCACGTACGCGATCCGCTCGGCGCCCAGGTCGAGCAGGCGGGCGATGGCCACCGCCGGGTCGTTGTAGACGCAGAAACCGGAGGCCCGGGCGGGCATCGCGTGGTGCAGGCCGCCAGCCACGTTCACCGCCCGTCGGGCGTCGCCCCGCCAGACCGCCTCGGCGGCCGCGACGGTGGCGCCGGCGATCAGCGCACTGGACTCGTGCATCCCGTCGAAGACCGGATTGTCGGAGGTGCCCAGCCCGTACCCGGCGAAGAGCGGGTCACGGGGTGCGGAGCGGACCGCGGCCAGGTAGGCCGGATCGTGCACCCGGGTGAGCAGGGCGTCGTCGGCGGGCGCCGGCTTGACGAGACGGACCCCGGGGCGGTCCAGGACGCCCAGCTCGCGGGCGAGGGCGAAGGTCAGCTCCACCCGCACCGGATCGAGCGGATGGTCACCCATGTCGTAGGCGAGCAGCGACTCGTCCCACACCACCACCGTGTCGTCGGACATGAGCCCATCGTCGCACGAGGACCGTCGGCGGCTCACCGCACGCGCTGGTCAGGGACCGGGTGTCGGCCCGGAGGCGATCGGCCGGACCGGGTCGGCCACCCAGTTGCTCCACGATCCGACGTAGAGCGCCGCGTCCGGTCGGCCGGCCAGGTGCAGTGCGAGCACCGCCTGCGCGGCGGTCACCCCGGAGCCGCAGTACGCCCCGACGGGTGTCGCCTCGGTCACCCCGGCGGCGGCGAACCGCTCGCGCAGCACGTCGGCGGCGGCGAAGCGCCCGTCCGGGCCGACGTACTCGGGAGCGGGCAGGTTCGCCGCACCCGGCACGTGCCCGGCGATCGGGTCGATCGGCTCGACCTCACCCCGGTAGCGCGGTGCCGCCCGCACATCCAGCAGCACGGCGTCGTCCGCGGTTGCCAGCGCGGCGGCCTGCCCCGCGTCCAGCACCGGCAACGCTCCGGGGCGTACCTCGACGTCGCCGGAGGCCGGGGCGGACGCCGCACTGGAGACGGCCCGGCCGGCGGCGACCCAGGCCGGGAAGCCGCCGTGCAGCACGCGGACCTGGCGGAGCCCGGCCCAGCGCAGCGTCCACCAGGCGCGGGCGGCGGCCAGCCCGTCGCCGCCGTCGTACACCACCACGGGGTGACCGGCCCGGACGCCGGCGGCCCGCAACGTGGCCTGCAGCGCGGGTGGATCGGGCAGTGGGTGCCGGCCGCCGGCCCCGGGCGGCCCGCAGAACGCGGTGTCCAGATCCACGAAGACCGCACCCGGCAGGTGGTTGACCAGGTAGTCGTCGCGGCCGGGTGGGCCGGTGAGCCGCCAGCGGACGTCGAGCAGGGTGGGCGGGTCGGCGTGGTCGAGCTCGGCGGCGAGCCGGTCCACCTCGACCAGCAGCTCCTGGGTACCGGACATGGCGACCATCCAACACTATTCGGGTCGTCACCACGCGGTTCGGCTGCGGTCGATCGACCTTCGCCGGGGTAGCATCGTGCACCGGAGGGCCGCTGACGTCATGAAGTCTCACGACCTGGTCGACACGACCGAAATGTACCTACGCACCATTCTCGAACTGGAAGAAGAGGGTGTGCCGCCGCTGCGCGCCCGGATCGCCGAACGGCTGCACCAGAGCGGCCCCACGGTGAGCCAGACCGTCGCCCGGATGGAACGCGACGGCCTCCTCACCGTCGAGGGCGACCGGCACCTGACACTCACCGAGCAGGGTCGCGGCAGCGCCGTGTCCGTGATGCGCAAGCACCGGCTCGCTGAGCTGCTGCTGGTGAACGTCATCGGGATGCCCTACGAGGAGGCCCACGAGGAGGCCTGCCGCTGGGAGCACGTGATGAGCGACGCGGTCGAGAAGCGGGTGTACGACCTGCTCAACCGGCCGACCCGCTCCCCGTACGGCAACCCGATCCCCGGGCTACAGGAGCTGGGCTCGCCGGCGGCGGAGACCTCTGAGGCGGTCGAGGGCGAGCGCAACCTGGCGTTCCCGGGCCTCTCGGGGCCGGTGGTGGTCCGCCGGATCTGCGAGAGCGTGCAGAAGGACGCCGACGTGCTGCGCCAACTGCACGCCGCCGGTGTCGACCCGGGCGCCACGGTGACCGTGGCCCAGGAGCGCGACGGGGTGTCGATCGACCGCTCGGGCGACCGTGTCCGGTTGCCCCGCGAGGTCGCCTCCCGGGTCTTCGTCGCCGCAGGCTGAGCACCGCCAATCCAGGGTGGGCCCCGGGCGTCACAACGCCCGGGTGTCCACCTTCTTGGCGAGTGCGACCAGATCGCCGGTCAGCTTCTCGGCCGCCGACCGCTCCACGTCGCGGGCGGTGGTCCAGCTCAGCGTGGCCAGTCGCCCGTCGGCGGCCAGCCAGCCCACCTCGGCCACCGGCCCGTGCCCGCCCGCTGCGGCGACGGTCCGCCGGTACGCCTGCTGACCCAGCCCGGTGACCTTCGTCGCCTTGTCGGGCACCACATCGGTGCCGAAGGTGGCCTTGTCGATCGTGGTCTCGGTCACGGAGAGGGCCAGCTCCGGCATCGTGGCGCTCTCGGCCCGGACCACGCAGCTGTGTGTGTCACCACGTTCGCTGGCCGCCGCCACGTCGAAGCGGACCTTGACCAACTGCTCGATCACCGTGAAGTCCAGCAGCCGGCAGGCGCCGCCCGAGGAGGCTGCCGGCACGTCCACCGCGATCGGTGCGGGCGGCGGCACCGCCACCGGCTCGGCCTCGGCAGCGCAGCCACTCACCAGCAGCCCCGCCAGCCCGGCGACCACGATCCGCCCGCGCACGTTCCACCCTCTCCCACAAACCGACGGCGGGAGGCGCCCGCCGGATGTCCGTCGGCCACCGTACGGGGTGTCCGGGTCGGACGGAACCCCTCATTCGGTGCATCCGCCATCACTGTGCGCGAACGGTCACTCCGACGGCGGGTCGTCGACGTACGGGCAGTGCCGACAACCGCGTCCGCAGCAGGTGCCGCGCCGAGCCAGGAAGCCGGCGCTGAGCACGAACAGCCCGGTCGCCGGGTCCAGGTAACCGGGCTCCCCGGCCGCCAGCGCGGCGGCGTGCGCGGCGAGGACCCGGGCCCGACCGGGGTGCTCGGGCGGCAGCCGGGACGGGTGCGGCTCGGTGAGCGGCCGGTCCGCCAACGGTCGTCGCTCTCCGGTCACCCGCAGCAGTCTAGGGACGCCGGGCGGGATGCCCACGCCGGAGCCACCGGTCAGCCGTGCCGGGCCAGGGCACCGGCCACCTCGTCCCGGCCAGCGCCGGCGGCCAGCAGCAGCCGCAGGAGCACCCGCGCCTTGTACGGGTCGAGCAGCCCACCGTTGAGCAGGCCGCGCCGTTGCAGGTCGGTCTCCGAGCCGACGGCGCCGTACGTGTGCCGCAGCACCGACCCGGCCCCGGACCGGGAGGTGAGCACGACCGGCATCCGATCGGCGAGGTCACCGAGCACCGGGGCGAGCGCGGCCGGCACGTGCCCCACCCCGAAGCCGGCGACCACCAGACCCTGGTGGGTGCCGGCCAGACCGTCCAGCAGCAACCCGTCGTCCTCCAGCGTCACCACGTACAGGGCCACCCGGGTGGCGTCGAGCCGGTCCGGGTCGACCGACGGCAGTGGTTCGTGCCGCTGTGGCCGGGTCAGCAGCCGTACCTCCCCCTCGATCACCTGCCCGACGGGGCCCGCGTTCGGTGCGGCGAACGTGGCAGTGCTGGTGCTGTGCGTCTTGCGCAGCCAGCGGGCGGCGTGCACCTCGTCGTTGACGGCGACCAGCACGCCCAGGTCACGGGCGGCCGGTGCGGCAGCGACCCGCAGCGCCGCGAGCAGGTTCGCTGGCCCGTCGGCGCCGGCCAGGGTGGGGTTGCGCATCGCGCCTGTGAAGACCAGCGGGGCGGCGTGCGGCCAGACCAGGTCGGCCAGGAACGCCGTCTCCTCCAGAGTGTCGGTGCCCTGGGTGACCACCACGCCGGTGGCGCCTTCGGTGACGGCCTGGGACGCCTGTGCGACCACGTCGAGCAGGTGGCGACCGGTGAGGTTGGCGCTGGGTACCGCCCGGGTGTCCCGCACGTCCACGGGTACGCCCAACTCGGCGAGGCCGGGTACGGCGGCGGTGAGGTCCGCGCCGGTGAGGCGGGTGACCACGCCGGGACGACCGGCGTCGACGCCGCCCATCGCGATCGTGCCGCCGAGGGTGATCAGGGCGATGGACACCGGTCGAGCCTCCGTTCCGCCACCCGGGTTCCCGGGAGCCCTGGGACCCTACCCGTCCGGCCCCGCGGCGTGCCCCGTGGCGCGAAATGCGGTGTCGCGCCGGACCGCGGCCCGGATAGTGTCCGCGCGCCACCAGGTCCTTCGGTGGACCGCGACCACAGAGACGGGCAATGAGCGTGACCCAGCAGGTGATCGAGGCCCCGGCAGGGCGTGGCCCGTCGCTCTGGCGCAGCCGGAACTTCCTGCTCCTCTGGAGCGGTCAGACGGTCAGCGAGCTGGGCACCCGGATCGCCGGCGTCGCGGTGCCGCTGCTCGCCGCCGACACCCTGCACGCCAGCGTCTTCCAGGTCTCCCTGTTGACCGTCCTGGCCTGGCTGCCGTACCTGCTCTTCTCGCTGCCGGCGGGCATCGTCGCCGACCGGCTCGACCAGCGGCGGCTGATGATCGCGTGCGACCTGGGTCGGGCCGCGCTCATGCTGTCGCTGCCGGTGGCCGCGCTGGTCGGTCACCTCACCCTGCCCTTCCTGTACGCGGTGGTCGGGCTCGGCGGTGTGCTCACCGTGCTGTTCACCGTGGCGTACAAGAGCCTGCTGCCTCGCCTGGTGCCGGCCGACCTGCTGGTGGACGGCAACGCCAAGCTCACCATCAGCCAGGACGCCGCCGAGTTGGTCGGCCCGACGGTCAGCGGCGCGTTGATCGGGGTAATCGGCGCCGCGCGGACGTTCCTGACGAACGGGTTCGCCTTCCTGGTCAGCGCGCTGACACTGGTCCTGATCCGAGAGGCGCCGGTACGCCGCGAGCCGGCCCCCCGGGTGCCGCTTCGGGTGGAGCTGACCGGAGGGCTGGGCTTCATCCGGCGGCAGCCGATCCTGGTCAGCATCCTGGCGTGCACCACCTGGTCGAACTTCTTCGTGATGGCGTCCAGCTCGATCGAGGTGATCTTCCTGGTCCGCGAGCTGCACGCCACCCCGGTGCAGGTGGGGCTGGTCTTCTCGGTCAGCGCCGTCGGTGGGCTGGTGGTGGGGGTGCTGGCCGCCCGACTGTCGGCCTGGCTCGGCTCGGCTCGGGTGATCTGGGTGGCGATGACCGTCCCCGGCCCGTTCTACCTGCTGATGCCGTTGGCACGGCCCGGCTGGGGGTTGCTGCTGTACGGGGTCGGGCTGGCCGCGTTCTCAGCCAACGCGGTGCTGTTCAACGTGGCGGCGATGTCGTACCGACAGCGGATCACCCCGCCGACGCTCCTCGGCCGGGTCAACGCGGCGTTCCTCTGGATCTGCTTCGGGGTGATCCCCCTCGGCGCGCTGACCGGCGGCACACTCGGCACCGCGCTGGGGCTACGCGGCGCGCTCTGGGTGTGCGTACTGGGCACCTGGGCCGCGTGCCTGTTCGTGGTCTGCTCACCACTGCGCCGAATGCGCGACACGCCGGCGGTTCCGTCGTAGGGTCCGACGATGCTCGGGTTGACCAGTCGACGAACATCGGAGGGGCCATGACCCACACCTTCGTCGCGTTCGACGGGACCACACTCGCCTACCGGACCGTCGGCGGCGGTCACCCGCTGGTCTGCCTGCCCGGCGGTCCGATGCGTGACTCGGCGTACCTCGGTGACCTTGGCGGCCTGGCCGCGCACCGGACGCTGGTCATCCTCGACAACCGGGGCACCGGCCGGTCGGCCGTGCCGGCGGACGTCTCCACCTACCGCTGCGACCACCTGGGCGACGATGTGGAGGCACTGCGCCGGCACCTGGGCCTCGACCGACTGGACCTGTTCGGGCATTCCGCCGGCGCCAACCAGGCGCTGGTGTACACCACCCGGTACCCGGATCGGGTGGGCCGGCTCGCGCTGGTCACCCCGAGCACGCGGGCGGTGGGGTTGGCCGCGACCGCCGCACTGCGCCAAGAGGTGACCCAGGTTAGGGCGGCCGAGCCGTGGTTTCCCGCAGCGACCATGGCACTGGAATCCATAGTGGCCGGCGCGGCCAGCCCGGAAGCCTGGCAGGCGGTCGCGCCGTTCTTCTACGGTCAGTGGGACGCGGCGGCCCAGGCCCACCAGGCGGCCGAGTCCGGCCAGCGCAACGGTGAAGCGGCCCGGATCTTCGGCGGCGAGGGGGCCTTCGACCCGCTGGCCACCCGCGCCGCGCTCGCCGCGCACCGAGGCGCCGTGCTGCTCCTCGCCGGAGAGGTCGATCTCGGCGCGCCGCCGGGCCTGGTGGCGCAGCTCGGCGGGCTGGTGCCCGACGCCAAGGTGGTCGTGCAGGTGGGCGCCGGGCACTACCCCTGGCTCGACGACGCCGAGGCGTTCACCGCGACGCTCGCGGCGTTCCTCGACCGACCATCGCCGCCGGCGGCTTGAGTCTCCTGCCGGGGGAGACCGCAGGGTGGAGGCATGGACGGCGACACGCGTTACTCGATCGGCGAGTTGGCCAGGCGGACCGGGCTGACCGTCAAGGCGATCCGGTTCTACTCCGACCGGGGCATCGTGCCGCCCACCGACCGCAGCCGAGCCGGCTACCGCCGCTACGACGCCGACGCGGTCGCCCGCCTGGAGTTGGTCCGGACGCTGCGCGACCTGGGTGTGGACCTGTCCACCATCCGGCGGGTGGTGGACCGCGAGGTGCCCTTGGCCGAGGTGGCCGCCGCGCACGCCGAGGCGCTGGCGGTGCAGATCCGCGTGCTGCGGCTGCGCCGGGCGGTGTTCACCGTGGCGGCCCGGCGCGGGTCGGGCCCGGCCGAGGTGGATGACCTGCACCGGCTGGCCCGGCTCACGACGGGCGAACGAGAGCACCTGGTCGCCGACTTCCTGGACACCGTCTTCGCCGGTCTCGGAGACCGGCCCGCGTACCCGGGAATTGTCGTCTCGATGACGCCGGCGCTGCCCGACGAGCCCAGCACCGAGCAAATCGAGGCATGGTTGGAGCTGGCCGAGCTGAGTCGGGACTCCACGTTCCGGGGCAGCATGCGACGGTTGGCGCGGCAGCACGCCGCCGACCACGACGTCCCCGGGCTGCCCCGCCCGGACGCCGTCGCGGTGGTCCGGGACGCGGTGGCGCCCGCCCTGGCGGCCGGTCTCGACCCGACCGGCCCCGAGGCCGATCCCGTGGTGGCGGCGGTCACCTCCCGGTACGCGCACCTCACCCAACTGCCCGACGACGCCGACCTGCGCCGACGACTGCTGGATCGGGTGACGGCGGCGAACGACCCCCGCCGGGACCGGTACCTCCACCTGCTCTCGGTGATCAACGGCTGGTCGACCGGTGGCGCGGTCGGGCCGGCGCTGGAGTGGTTCAGCCGGGCCCTGCGCGCCCGCGCGCCGGAGCCGACCGCCTGACCACGGCCGGCTACCCGGCTGGCCCGCTGGCCGGCTCGCTGCGGTCAGGCGAACCAGGTCATCGCCTGGCCGTGGCCTCGGGCCCAGGCGAGTGGTGTGCCGTCCAGCGCCAGGACGTTGTGCAGCGCCTCGTCCGGCGGATCGGGCAACGCGTCGTGCCGCAGCACGGTCGGGGCCTCGTTCGCGATCCAGTGCCCGGGCAGCTCGCGGACCAGCCGGACGAACGCGTCCCGGCGCGGCGCGGGCACCTGGTAGAGCACCGAGGTGTGGAAGACCACCAGCGTCGCGTCCGCCGGCGCCCGCGCGGCCAGCGCTGGCAGGTCGTCCACCAGGTCACCACGGACCAGCAGCGGCGGATCGGCCGCGGCGATCGCGGCCGCGGCCCGCAGGCGGGCCCGCCGGTGCGCGTGCTCCGGCCAGATCAGCGCGTCCAACCACGCCACGTCCGCCGGGTCGGTCACATCGAGCGGGTTGAGGTCCAGGCCGGCCCGCCACACCACTCGGGGTACGCGGGCCGGCGGCACCAGCCCGTCGGCGGCGCACTCCAGCACCGGCTCCCCCGAGCCGACCCGGTGCTCGCCGTAGCGGTAGGCGTACCGGTCGGGATAGAGGCAGAGCCCGGCGGAGGCACCCACCTCCAGCAGGGCGAGTGGCTGGGGCAGCGCGGCGAGCACCGGCAGCAGGACCGCGCATCGGCCGGCCTCGTTCGTCTGGGTGGCCCGGGTGCGAAGCTGCGCCTCGATGGCCGGCCACCTCGTCACCGTGTAGTCGCGGAACGCGGCCGGGTCGTCGACCGGGCCGCCGAGCCACCGGACGACCCCGAACAGTAGGTTCGGCTGCCGTTTCGCCGGCGGAAGTGTGCCGAGCAGGGCGAGCAGCTCCTCGTCGCGGGCGACGGCGAGCGACAGTCGCTCGTACGCGGGCGAGACACCGTGCGCCTCGCGAGTGGCGAACTCGACATACACCTCAGCCGTCGTCATCGCCTGATGATCGCACTTCGTAGAGTGCGGCGGCGGCCTGGCCGTTGAGCAGCAGCTCAGCCGGCCTGCCGGCGTAACCAGGGGAGGAATTTGTCGTGCGGGGTGACGGGGTCCGGGTACTGATCGTCGGTGGCGGCGTGGCCGGGTTGGCGACGGTCGCCGCGTTGCGCACCTGGGGCGCGACGATGGACGTGGTCGAGCGGACACCCGGGCCCACCGACTCGGGCACCGGCATCTACCTCACCGGCAACGCGACCCGCGTGCTCGACGTCCTGGGCCTGCGCGAGCCGATCGCCGACGTCGCCGTGGAGATCACCCGGCAGCGCAGCACCAACCAGCGCGGACGCCGCCTCTTCGACATTGACGTGGCGGCGCTGTGGCACGGCGTCGGACCCTGCGTGTCGCTGCCCCGCGCGCACCTGCACCGGGCACTGCTCGACGGCATCGGCGAGATCCCGATCCGGTGGGGCCGCCAGCCGGTCGCGCTGGTGCGGGAGGGCGACCTGGTTGCGGTCGAGTTCGATGACGGCGGCACCGAGCGGTACGACCTGGTGATCGGCGCGGACGGGGTGAACTCGTCGGTCCGGCGGCTCGCCTTCGACGGCCAGCCGGCGCGGTCGCTCGGTCAGTACGCGTACCGGTGGCTCGCCCCCCGGATCGACGCCGAGCCGGTCTGGTCGGTGCAGTTGGGGCGGGGCAAGCAGTTCCTCACGATCCCGATCAGCGACGAGCAGACGTACTGCTACTACAACGACGGCGCGGTGCCCGACCGGCCGGGGTGGCGCGACGAATTGGGTGCGACGTACCCCGAACCGGCCGCCGCCATGCTCAAGGCCCTCGACTCGGACGCCAGCACCCTGCACGCCGGCCCGAACCAGGAGGTCGTGCTCGACACCTGGTCCCGGGGGCCGGTGCTGCTGGTCGGTGACGCCGCGCACGCCACCTCGCCCAACATGGCGCAGGGCGCGGCCATGGCCCTGGAGGACGCCGTCGTGCTCGCCGAGTCGCTCGTCGCAGCCGGGAACCTGGGCAAGGCGCTGCGCGCGTACGAGGCGCGCCGCCGGCCGCGTACCGACTGGGTGCTCGGTCAGACCCATCGCCGGGACAAGGCCACGGGGCTCCCGCCGATGCTGCGCGACACGGTGCTGAGCCGCCTCGGCGAGCGGATGTTCCGGTCGAACTACGGGCCGTTGTTCGCCCAGCCCTGAATTGCGACACCATTGTCGCAGCTAAGGTTCCAAGTGCTACCGCTGGTACGATGGGCGACATCATGAGAGCTGATGCGGCACGTAACCTCGCTGCGGTCCTGCGCACCGGGGCCCGACTGTTGGCCGACGACCCGAGCACCTCGATCTCGGCGATCGCCAGCGCGGCGGGCGTGGACCGCACCACCGTGCACCGCCGGTTCGCCACTCGAGAGGCCCTGCTCAGCGCCGTCTTCGAGGCGAAGCTCGACTCCTCCGAACGGGTCCTGGATGAGGCGCGGCTCGCGGAAGCGCCCGTAGCGGTCGCGCTGCATCGCTACGTGGAAGGAATCATTCCGGTCAGTCGTGCGTGGCCCGTCGATACCCGCCGGATGATGCGGGAGGACCCCAAGGCCACCACTCGGCGCGAGGAGCAGAGCCAGCGCCTGGACACCTTCCTCCAACGCGCGGCCGACGAGGGCTTTCTCCGTGCCGACATCTCGCTGGCGTGGGCACGAACGGTCCTCGATCAACTAGTGGACAGCGCTGCCCATCACCTACCCGACATGGATGCCCCGCAAGCGGCCGACCTGGTCGTCGACACGTTCCGCCGGGGCGTGGGCGGGTCACCGTCCTGAGACGCACCGGCGGGGCGTTGCCAGCCCGGCGGGCGACACCGACGACGAGATGCCTCCCACCCAGGTTCGGGCGGGAGGCATCTCGTTACGCAGCGATCAGCTGCAGCCGCTGGTGGAGCCGCAGCCCTCGCAGACGTAGCAGCTACCGGCCGGGCGCATCTTCGTACCGCAGGTGAAGCAGAGCGGTGCGTCGGCGGCCTTGCCGATCACGGCCTCGAGCAGTTCCGTGCTGGACCCCACGGACGGGGCCGGCTTGGCGGCGGCCACGTCGGCGAGCTCCTGGGCCGGCTGGGCGACGGCTTCCGGCTTGGCCACGACCTCGACCGGGGCCGAGGACGCCATCGCGGTCAACTCCGCACCGGTGACCGCCGCGGCCTCCGCGTCGGCCTCCGCCCGCAGCTGGGCGGCCCGCTCGCTGGCGGTGAAGATGCCCAGCTCGGCACGGCGCTCGTAGGGCAGGAAGTCCAGCGCGAGGCGACGGAAGATGTAGTCCATCACCGAGGCCGCCATGCGCACGTCCGGGTCGTCGGTCATGCCGGCCGGCTCGAAGCGCATGTTGGTGAACTTGCTGACGAACGTCTCCAGCGGCACCCCGTACTGCAGGCCGATGGAGATGGCCACCGAGAAGGCGTCCATCACGCCGGCCAGGGTGGAGCCCTGCTTGGACATCTTGAGGAAGACCTCGCCGAGACCGTCGTCCGGGTAGGACGACGCGGTCAGGTAGCCCTCGGCACCGCCGACGGAGAAGGAGACCGTCTCGGACGGACGCTTCTTCGGCAGGCGCTTGCGCACCGGCCGGTACTCGATGACCTTCTCCACCGCGGCCGGCGCGGCCGACGCGGTCTCGACGGCGGCCGGCTCGGTGGCCTTGTTGGACTTGGCCACCGAGAGCGGCTGGCCGACCTTGCAGTTGTCCCGGTAGATCGCCAGCGCCTTGAGGCCGAGCTTCCAGCCCTCGAAGTAGATCTTCTCGACGTCCTCGACGGTGGCCGCCTCCGGCATGTTGACCGTCTTGGAGATGGCGCCGGAGACGAACGGCTGGATGGCCGCCATCATCCGCACGTGACCCATCGGGGCGATCGTCCGCTCGCCCATGGCGCAGTCGAAGACCGGGTAGTGCTCCGGCTTGAGGCCGGGGGCGTCCACGACGTGGCCGTTGTCGGCGATGTGCTCGACGATCGCCTCGACCTGCTCCTCGGGGTAGCCGAGGCTGCGCAGGGCGCGCGGAACCGTCTGGTTGACGATCTGCATCGAGCCGCCACCGACCAGCTTCTTGAACTTGACCAGCGCCAGGTCCGGCTCCACGCCGGTCGTGTCGCAGTCCATCATGAAGCCGATCGTGCCGGTCGGGGCGAGGACGCTCGCCTGCGCGTTGCGCCAACCGAACTTGTCACCGATCTTGTTGCCCTGGGTCCACTGCTTGGTCGCCTCGCGGACGATCGCGGTGGCCACCGGGCTGGTCGGCTTGATCTCGTCGTTGGCGGCCGCGTGCTTGCGCATGACCCGCTTGTGCGGCTCGGCGTTACGGGCGTAGCCGTCGTACGGGCCGACGACGCCGGCCAGCTCGGCCGAGCGGCGGTAGGCGGTGCCGGTCATCAGGGACGTGATCGACGCGGCGACCGAGCGGCCCTGGTCCGAGTCGTACGGCAGGCCGGTGGCCATCAGCAGGGCGCCCAGGTTGGCGTAGCCGATGCCGAGCTGCCGGTAGGCGCGGGAGGTCTCGCCGATCTTGTCGGTCGGGAAGTCCGCGAAGCAGATGGAGATGTCCATCGCGGTGATGACGAACTCGACCGACTTGACGAACTTCTCCACCTCGAAGCCACCGTCGGCCTTGAGGAACTTCATCAGGTTGAGCGAGGCCAGGTTGCACGAGGAGTTGTCCAGGTGCAGGTACTCCGAGCACGGGTTGGACGCGGTGATCCGCCCGGTCTCCGGGCAGGTGTGCCAGTCGTTGATCGTGTCGTCGTACTGCAGACCCGGGTCGGCGCACTCCCAGGCGGCCTGGGAGATGGCACGGAAGAGGTTCTTGGCATCGACGGTCTCGATCGTCGCGCCGTCCAGCCGGCCGCGCAGGTCGAAGCCCTTGCCGTTCTCCACCGCCGACATGAACTCGTCGGAGACCCGGACCGAGTTGTTGGCGTTCTGGTACTGCACGCTGACGATGTCGGAGCCGCCGAGGTCCATGTCGAACCCGGCGTCACGCAGCGCGCGGATCTTGTCTTCCTCGCGCGCCTTCGTGACCACGAACTCCTGGATGTCCGGGTGGTCCACGTCGAGGATGACCATCTTGGCCGCGCGCCGCGTGGCGCCGCCGGACTTGATGGTGCCGGCCGAGGCGTCCGCGCCGCGCATGAAGCTGACCGGGCCGGAGGCGTTGCCGCCGGAGGAGAGCAGCTCACGGGACGAGCGGATCCGCGACAGGTTGACGCCGGAGCCAGAGCCGCCCTTGAAGATCAGCCCCTCCTCCTTGTACCAGTCGAGGATCGAGTCCATCGAGTCGTCGACGGCCAGGATGAAGCAGGCGCTGACCTGCTGCGGCGACGGCGTACCGACGTTGAACCACACCGGCGAGTTGAAGCTGAACACCTGGTGCAGCAGCATCCACGTCAGCTCGTGCGCGAAGATCTCCGCGTCGGCGGGGCTGGCGAAGTAGCCGTACTCCTCACCCGCGGTGCGGTAGGTGGTGACCACCCGGTCGATCAGCTGCTTGAGCGACCACTCCCGCTCCGGGGTCCCCACCGCGCCCCGGAAGTACTTGGTGGTGACGATGTTGGCGGCGTTGACGCTCCACGACTCCGGGAACTCCACCCCCCGCTGCTCGAAGTTGATCGAGCCGTCCCGCCAGTTCGTCATCACGACGTCACGGCGCTCCCAGGCGACCTCGTCGTACGGGTGGACCCCCTCGGTCGTCCACACCCGATCGATCTTCAGCCCCGCGCTCGCGCCGGCCTTGCTCCGTGACCTGCTTGTCGTCACACCATCCCCCGACATCTCATCCGCCCCCTCGTCCGCGCGGTCACCCGCCGCGCGTCCAACCTGTCAACAACGCACACACATCAATTGGTACGGCCGGACGTCCCCGTCGCTCCGGCCCCTGCCGCGCCCTCCCGGGCGCGCGCGGCTGCCCGCAATGTCTCGATCTCCTGCTCGAAGTCGGCGAGCGAGTCGAAGGACCGGTAGACGCTGGCGAACCTCAGGTACGCCACCTCGTCCAGGCCCTGCAGTGGGCCCAGGATCGCCAGCCCCACGTCGTGGCTGGGGATCTCGGCCGCACCCTTGGCCCGCACCGTCTCCTCGACCTTCTGGGCGAGCAGCGCGATCGAGTCCTCGTCGACCGGCCGGCCCTGGCACGCCTTGCGCACCCCGCCGATGATCTTCGTACGACTGAACGGCTCGGTCACACCGCTGCGCTTGACGACCGCGAGGACCGCCTCCTCGACGGTGGTGAACCGCTTGCCGCACTCCGGGCAGGACCGTCGCCGCCGGATGAGCTGGCCGTCATCGGCCTCCCGCGAGTCAACCACCCGGGAGTCGGCGTGCCGGCAGTACGGACACCGCATCGCCTACCTCCAAATAATGATCAACTCGGGCCGTACCGGACACTCCCGGGCACGGCCCACCACGGCGGTGCCATCCTTCGATGACGCCCGCCGTGCTCGACCTTACGGGAGTGCGGTCGGTAGTCGGACCCAACCTGTAGGCGACTTACGCCCGTGTCACTACTACATCTAGGGGTCGACCGTATGTCGCTGGCGAACCCGGGTCAAGTTGGCCGGCGTGTCCGGCGCGTCACGGACCATCCGGTCATCCCCGCGCCGGCGCGGGTCCGGCGAACAGGTCGATAATCGAACAGACGTGCTATCCGACGTACCATTTATCAGAACATCCGTACGACCGGAGTGGTTTTTCACCCCGACACGCCGGTGAGAGGTCGTACAGATGTTTGAAAATGACCGATCTCACCTATACGGTCAGGAACAACCGGGCGCGATGGATCTTCACCAGACTCGGTGTCGCACTGTCATGCACCACCGCACGCACCACGAGCCGACAAGGCACCCAGCGCCGACCAGGGAGGACGGACGTGACCGAGGACCGGGTAAGCCGGCCGAAGAGCCCGCAGCAGATCACCGAGGCGGGCCCGCCGGCCACCCGACGGCGGGGCGCCGCGCGCAGCCGGGCGGGCCAGCCCGCCGTGCGCCAGGTCACCCCGGTGGTCAGCACCTTCCCCGACCCGGCGACGGTCGACCTGACCGCGCGGCAGCGTCGGATCCTGGAGTTCATCCGCACCTGGGTGGAGCGCCACGGCTACCCGCCGAGCGTCCGGGAGATCGGCGAGGCGGTCGGCCTGGTGTCGCCGTCCAGCGTCGCCTACCAGCTCAAGGAGCTGGAAAAGAAGGGCTTCCTGCGCCGCGACCCCAACCGCCCCCGGGCGGTGGACGTTCGCGCCCCCAGCGAGGCCATCGACGACGAGCTGACCCGCTCGCAGCGCCCCACTCCGGCGTACGTGCCGATGCTCGGCCGGATCGCCGCCGGTGGGCCCATCCTCGCCGAGCAGGCGGTGGAGGACATCTTCCCGCTCCCCCGCGAGCTGGTGGGTGAGGGCGAGGTCTTCATGCTCCAAGTCAAGGGCGACTCGATGCTCGACGCGGCGATCTGCGACGGCGACTGGGTGGTGGTCCGGCAGCAGCCGACCGCCGACTCGGGCGAGATCGTGGCCGCCATGCTCGACGGCGAGGCGACCGTCAAGACCTACCGGCGGCGTGACGGGCACGTCTGGCTGATGCCACAGAACCCAGCCTTCGACCCGATCCCCGGCGACGACGCCACCATCATGGGGCGGGTCGTCGCGGTGCTGCGCCGGATCTGACCAGTTGACGCGGGTGGGTGCCGACGGCGCTCACCCGCGCCCGTTCACCTCCGGTGCGGTGCCCCGCACCGAAAGCCGTCAGTAGCGGTCGCCCCGCGGGCCGCGACCGCCCCCGGGATACTGCCCGTACGGGTCAGCGGGGGCATCGTCGTCACGCCGACGGCCGGGCCGCTGGCCTTGGTAGTCGGGCTCCGGCCCACCGCGCCGAGGCGGCTCCGCCCGACCGGAGCCGGGCTGGCCACCGCCGCCGTACACGCCGTTGCCGGGCCGGCCGCCGCCCTGAGGCCGACCACCGCCCTGGGGCCGACCACCGCCGCCACCCGCGGGCCGACCGTCGCCGCCCACCGGGGGCCGACCGCCACCCGCTGGGGGCCGACCGCCGCCGCCGTAGACACCGCCCCCGCCACCGCCCGGCCGAGCCGCACCGTAACCCTCGCCGGCGCCCGCCGGGCGTCCACCGCCGTACACCGCCCCGCCCGCCGGGGCGGGACCGCCACGGCCACCGCCACCGCCGCCGTACACCGCGCCACCCGCCGGCGCGCCGCCGCCGTAGACGCCACCCGGGCGGTCATTGCCCGGAAAGCCGTCTGCGGCACGGCCACCACGCGGGCCGACGGGGTCGCCGCCCGCGTCCGAGCGGTCGGACTCGTCAGCGGCCGGCGGGCGGCGACGGGCCCGGACGATGCCGATGATGCCGGCGCCGACCAGCAGGAGGCCGAGCACGCCGACCGCACCGACCAGGTACGTGATGTCGTCGATGCTCAGCCCGTCGAACCAGGACTGGGAGGCGGCCGGCTTGGTGGAGCCGTCCCCTGCCAAGGGCGCGGCCGTCGCGGTGGACGGCGTGTAGCTCAAAATGTCGATCGGCTCGTCCTGGCTGAACTGGCCACCGTCGGAGACCGTCACGAAGGTCTTGCCGTCCGTGGTGTAGCTGATCGCCTCGCCGAACGGGTCGGCGAGCGGCGTCACCCGGGGCTTGCTGGTGGTGAGCGCACCGACGATGTCACCACCGGTCACGTCGTACTCGAAGGCATCCGCGTAGGTGCGCAGGACCACCCTGGTGCCGTCCGGCGAGCGCGCCGCGCCGGTGATCGCGACCCGGCCGAACGTGCTGAGCGGGTTCTCGGTCTCCGTAGCGGGCAACGCGATGTCGCCGACCTTGCTCATCGGCACCGGGTCGCTGTCGCCGCTCTTCAAGGCCGCCGACGGGGTGTAGATCTCGGCCTTGCCGCTGGTCACCTTGGTGATGATCAGTGGTTTGCCGTCGTCACCGACAAGCAGCGCCTCGGCGTCGTGCGGCTTGCCCTCCGGGTACGAGAGCCGGTGCAGCACCGGCTGCTTGGCTCCGGTGACCGGCATCGTCCAGACCGCGACCCGCTCGCGGCGTTCCTTCGCGTTGTCGCCGATGTCGGCGATCCAGAGGGTGCTGCCATCCTTGGAGAGGGCAAGATCCTCGGTGTCGGTCGGGCCCTGCAACGAGTAGCGGACCGGCTCCTTCGAGACCTTGCACTTGCTGTCCAGGAAGAAGACCCGCTCGCGTGCCTCATTGTCGCTGCCGTCGTTGATGACGACATAGCCACTCTTGGTCACGATCAGGCCGGACAACTCCCGCAGCCGCTCGTCCGTGACCGTGCACCGCTTCTTACCAGGCGCGGCAGCGGGCAGCTCGGACGATGTCGGGGCGGGAGCCGCGACAGCGACTCCGGCGAGCGCCACGGTTGCCCCGAGCAGGCCGAGGGCAACCGTGACCGTAGAAACGACGCGGCGCATTCGGCCAGTGTCGCATGCCACGCGTTTCAGTTGGATGACGCCGTGACCGGTCAGGACCGGCTGCCGGCCGCCTGACCCTGCCGCTCGACGTCGAACGGCGCCAATTCCGCAGCCAGCGCCGCACCGACCCGGACGTGCAGCAGGGTGCCCTCCGGCAGGTGCGACGTGCTGAGCACCTCGCCCGTGCGGTGCACCCGGGCCACCAGGTCGCCCCGGTCGTACGGGAGGACGGCCCGGACCTCCACGGCCGGTCGCGGCAGCCGCTCCTCGATCGCCTCGCGCAGCCCTTCGATGCCCCGCCCGGTGTGGGCGGATACGAAGATCGCGTCCGGCCAGAGCCGCTTGAGCCGCAGCAGCGCGTCCTCGTCGGCCGCATCGGTCTTGTTGACCACCAGCAGCTCGGGGAGCTTGTCCGCGCCCACCTCGGCGAGCACCTCGTGGACCGCCCGGACCTGCTCCTCCGGATCGGGGTGGGCGCCGTCGACGACGTGCACCACCAGATCCGCCTCGGCGACCTCCTCCAGCGTCGAGCGGAAGGCCTCGACGATCTGGTGCGGCAGGTGCCGGACGAAGCCGACCGTGTCCGAGAGGGTGTAGATCCGCCCGTCCGAGGCGGTGGCCTTGCGGGTGGTCGGGTCCAGCGTGGCGAACAGCGCGTTCTCCACCAGCACGCCCGCATCGGTCAGCCGGTTGAGCAGGCTGGACTTGCCGGCGTTGGTGTAGCCGGCGATGGCCACCGCGGGGACGGCGTTGCGGGAGCGTCGGGCGCGCTTGGTGAGGCGTACCGTCTTCATGCTCTTGATCTCGCGCCGCAGCCGGGCGATGCGGTGGCGGATGCGCCGCCGGTCGGTCTCCAGCTTGGTCTCACCGGGACCACGCACACCCACGCCGCCGCCGGCGCCGCCGCCCCGGCCGCTGCCGCCGGTCTGCCGGGAGAGCGTCTCGCCCCAACCGCGCAGTCGCGGCAGCAGGTATTCGAGCTGGGCCAGCTCGACCTGCGCCTTGCCTTCTTTGCTCTTGGCGTGCTGGGCGAAGATGTCGAGGATCAGCGCCGTGCGGTCGACCACCTTGACCTTGGTGCGCTGCTCCAGGTTGCGCAGCTGTGACGGGGACAACTCACCGTCACAGATCACCGTGTCGGCGCCGGTGGAGAGCACCACGGCCCCGAGGTCATCGACCTTGCCGCGGCCGATGTAGGTCGCCGGGTCGGGTCGGGTGCGGCGCTGGATCAGCCCTTCGAGGACCTCCGAGCCGGCGGTCTCGGCGAGCGCGGCCAGCTCGGTCAGCGAGTTCTCCGCGTCGGTCACCGTGCCCTCGGTCCAGACACCCACCAGGACGACCCGCTCCAGCCGCAGCTGGCGGTATTCGACCTCGGTGATGTCGGTGAGCTCGGTGGAGAGGCCGGGGACGCGTCGAAGTGACTGCCGCTCCGACAGCTCCATCTCACCGGTGGTGACGTCGTCGAGGTCGTCCTCGACGGGGATGAAGCTCTCCTGGTCTCGCAAGCGGTGCTCCCTGTCCGTTTTGATAAGTAGAAAGTAATCCTGACATGACGCAACGCCGAACGCACCTGCTATATGCCCGTGCCGAGCGTCGCCAAAAGCGGGGGCGCATGCCGGTCGGCCTGGACAACCCGGTAGAAATGCGGGGCGGCGGCCGACCGGCCGCACAGCCGTTACGGAGGGATCCCGTGGCTATCACCCGACTGCCGAGTGCCGGATTTTCGATCACCGTCCGGATCGCCGTTACCGCGGACGCATCCTCGATCGGCCGGCTCACCACCTCCGTCGGCGAGGCTGGCGCGATCGTCACGGCGCTGGACGTGGTGGACTCGGACCCGACCCACGTGATCGTCGACCTGACCTGCGACACCGCCGACTCCGGCCACGCCGACCAGGTGGTCGACGCGCTGACCGCGCTGGAGGGCGTGGACGTGCGCAAGGTGTCGGACCGCACGTTCCTGCTGCACCTGGGCGGCAAGATCGAAGTGACCTCGAAGGTCGCGCTGCGCAACCGCGACGAGCTGTCCCGGGCGTACACCCCGGGGGTCGCCCGGGTCTGCATGGCGATCGCCGAGAACCCGGCGGACGCCCGCCGGCTGACCATCAAGCGCAACACCGTCGCGGTGGTCAGTGACGGTTCGGCGGTGCTCGGCCTGGGCAACCTGGGCCCGGCCGCATCGCTGCCGGTGATGGAGGGCAAGGCGGCGCTGTTCAAGCGCTTCGGCGGGGTGGACGCCTGGCCGGTGGTGCTGGACACCCAGGACACCGACGAGATCGTGGCCATCGTCAAGGCGATCGCGCCGGCGTACGGCGGGATCAACCTGGAGGACATCGCCGCGCCGCGGTGCTTCGAGATCGAGGCGCGGCTGCGGGAGCTGCTGGACATCCCGGTCTTCCACGACGACCAGCACGGCACCGCGATCTGCGTGCTGGCCGCGCTGACCAACGCGCTGCGGGTGGTGGGCAAGCAGCTCGCGGACGTCCGGGTGGTGGTCTCGGGCGCCGGTGCGGCCGGCACCGCGATCATGAAGCTGCTGTTGCGCCAGGGCGTCGGCGACATCATCGCGTACGACCGACAGGGCGCCCTGCACCGCGGCCTGACCGGGCTCAACCCGGCCTGGCAGTGGCTGGCGGACAACACCAACAAGGAAAACTACGCCGGGGACCTGCCCGGGGCGATCCGGGGCGCCGACGTGTTCATCGGGGTCAGCGCGCCGAACCTGCTCACCGGTGACGACATCGCCGGCATGGCCAAGGACTCGATCGTCTTCGCGCTCGCGAACCCGGACCCGGAGGTCGACCCGCGGGAGGCGCGCAAGCACGCCGCGGTGGTCGCCACCGGCCGGTCGGACCAGCCGAACCAGATCAACAACGTGCTCGCCTTCCCGGGCGTGTTCCGCGGCATGCTCGACGCGCACGCGGAGGAGTTCACCGAGGAGATGGCGATCGCCGCCGCCCGTGCCATCGCCGACGTGGTCGGCGAGGAGAAGATCAACCCGACGGTGATCGTGCCGAGCGTCTTCGACTCCCGGGTCGCCCCGGCGGTCGCCGCCGCCGTCCGCGCCGCCGCCAACAACCCCACGCCGATCCCCGCTGCCGACCCCGGCCCGGCCGACCTGCCCGAGATCGCCGCCAACGCCAGCGCCACCCCCTGACGCTCGCCACCGACGGCGCTCGCCACCAACGACGCTCGACGCCGACGGCGCTCGACGACGGCGACACCGGCGTGCTCGTCGGTTCTAGTCCTTTGCTCTGCTTCAACCAACGCAACAGCCAGTGTCCGGTAAGCGGACATCGGCTGTTGCGTGGAGTGAAGCAGAGCAAAGGGCCCGCACTGGACGCTCCAGCCCAGTGTCGGGGCGGCTCAGTGTCGTGCCGGCCCAGCTCGGGGCGGCCCGGGGCGGCCCGGGGGCGGCCCAGTCCAGGCGCGGGCGGGCCGGGGGTGCCTCAGCGGGAGGTGGGCAGTGCGGCCAGGTCGACCTCTCCGGCTGCCACCAGGACGGCGGGGCCGGCGAGCCAGCAGGAGTCTTCGGTCACGGTGACCGTGACCCGGCCACCGGGGACATCGACGGCGACCGTGCCGGTGTCCCGGGCAGCGTCGCGCAGGGCAACGGCAGCCACGGCGCAGGCCCCGGTGCCGCACGAGAGCGTCTCCGCGCTGCCGCGCTCGTACACCCGCATGAGGGTGTGCTCGTCCGTGCCGTCGACGGGCTCGCCCGCCACGATGAACTCCACGTTCACCCCGGTCGGGAAGACCTCCGCGTCGAACCCGGGCGCCGTGGTGAGGTCCAGCGCGGACAGCTCCACGCCGGCCGGCAGTACGCAGACCAGGTGCGGGTTGCCGATGTCCACGGCCGTGCCGGGCAGCGTCAACGCGCCGAGGGTCGCGGTGGAGCCGACGGACAGCCGGGGGCGGCGCATCTCGACGGCGATGGTGTCCCCCTCGACCAGGGCGCGCACCAGACCGGCTCGGGTGGCCACCGGCAGCGACGTGGCGGTCGGCGTGGCCAGCCCGCTCTCGAGCAGGTAACGGACGAAGACCCGGGAGCCGTTGCCGCACATCTCGGCGTAGGAGCCGTCCGCGTTCCAGTAGTCCATGAACCACTCGGCCTCACCGGCCTGCCCGGCGCCGTCCGGATGCTTGGCGGCCCGGACCACGCGCAGCACCCCGTCCGCGCCGATGCCCCGCCGCCGGTCGCAGAGCGCCGCGACCAACTCCGGGGTCAGGTCGAGCTGACCGTCCGGGTCGGGGAGGAGGACGAAGTCGTTGCCGGTGCCGTGGCCCTTGATGAACTGCACGTTCCCATCATCGCGCAGCGGCGGGCACCAGTCGCAGGGCGGCCTCGATCAGGTCCGGTGCAGCCGAGTCCAGCCACTGGATCCTCGAGTCGCGCCGGAACCAGGACCGCTGCCTGCGGACGAACCGCCGGGTGGCTCGGACGGTCTCCTCGTGCGCCTGCGTCTCGGTGAGTTCCCCGGCGAAGAAGCGCAGCAGCTGCTGGTAGCCGAGTGCCCGGCTGGCCGTCCGCCCCTCGGGTAGACCCCGCCCGGCCAGCTCCCGGGTCTCGTCCAGCAGACCGTCGGCCCACATCCGGTCGACACGCAGCGCGATCCGCTCGTCGAGCAGCGCAGTGTCCAGGTCGACGCCGAGCTGCACGGACGGGTAGTACGGGGTCGGCTCGGGCAGCGACGCGGTGAACGGCGCGCCGGTGAGCTCGATCACCTCCAGGGCCCGGACGATCCGCCGGCCGTTGCCGGGCAGGATGCCCTCGGCCGCCGCCGGGTCGGCAGCGCGGAGCCGCGCGTACAGCGGTGCGGGGCCCGCCTCGGCCAGCTCCCGTTCGAGCCGTTCACGCAGCGCCGGGTCGGTGCCGGGGAACTCGAAGCGCTCCAGCACCGCCCGCACGTACAGCCCGGAGCCGCCGACCAGCAGCGGCACCCGGCCCCGGGACAGGATGTCGTCCACCGCCGCGCGGGCCAGCCGCTGGTACTCCGCGACGCTGGCCGGCTCGGTGACGTCCCAGATGTCCAGAAGGTGGTGCGGCACGCCCGCCCGCTCCGCCGGGGTCAGCTTGGCGGTGCCGACGTCCATCCCCCGGTAGAGCTGCATCGAGTCGGCGTTGACCACCTCGCCGTCCAGGGCGTGCGCCAGCGCGATGCTCAGCGCCGACTTGCCCGCCGCCGTCGGGCCGACCACCGCGACGACCGTGCCCGGGTGGGCTCCGTTGCCGGTCACGCGGGCGCCCAGGAGGCCACGAAGTAGGCGACGCCGTAGGGCGCCGAATCATGCAGCAACTCGCCGCGCCAGCCACCACCGGCCGCCCGGGCCGCGCCGGCGAGCACCTGCCAGGGGGCCCGGCCGGCGGCCTTCAGCTCAGTGGACAGAACCGGGTCGAGGCCGAGCAGGACGTCCAGGTCCGCGTCGGCCAGGGCTGCGGCGACCCGCTGGTCGTACGGGTGGGCACGCGAGTCGTCGTACCCCGGGGACTTCTCCCCCCGGCAGGCCGACCCGTCCCCGAGCACCAGCAGCGCCACCCGGGCGCCCGCCGCGGCGACCAGGTCGGCGAGCGCGCCCAGCTCGGCCGGGCCGGCGTCGGCGGCCACCTGCACGGCGGTCACCGGCACCCTGACGCCCTGCCGGGCCAGCAGCCACGCGCCGATGGTCAGGCTCAGCGGGAGCACCGCACCCCGGTCCGGCTGACCCGGGGTCAGCGGCACGTCCAGGTCGACGCCCCAGGGCTGGAGGGACCCGGTGGCCGGGGGAAGGACCGGGCCGGTCGCCGGGCCGGTGCCGAGCAGCATCACCACGTCCGGGGTGACGACCAACAGCCGGCCGACGACGGTGTCGCAGGCGGCCCTCAGGTCGGCCAGCTCCGACGCGGCGGCGCCGGCCACCTCGGGCACGAGCAGGGGCGGATGTGGGCAGACGGCGGCGGCGACCAGGGGCACCTGTTCACCGTAGCGGGAATCCCCGGAGCGTCTCCGCGCCGATCCGGTCATTGGGGCCCTAGGACACCGTATGGTCACGGTCGGCGATAGGCGCTCGACGCGGACCGGGTCGGACCTGTGACAATGCCGGAAGCAACTTGACTGCGCCGTGGCGGTGACGGGGGACGATTCCCTCGGCACCGGGAGAACGAGGATGGGCACATGAGCGACTGGACTGCCTTCGGACGGGTGGACGCGGACGGCACCGTGTACGTCAAGACCACCGAGGGCGAGCGGGTGGTCGGATCCTGGCAGGCGGGAGCGCCGGAGGAGGGCCTCGCGCACTTCGCACGCCGCTTCGCCGACCTGGTGACCGAGGTGGACCTGACCGAGGCGCGGCTCAACTCGGGTGCGGCGGACGCCGGGCACTCGCTGAGCACGATCAAGCGGATCCGCACGACGTTGCCCGAGGCCCACGTGGTCGGCGACATCGACGCGCTGGCCGCACGGCTCGACAAGCTGGCCACCCTCGCCGAGGAGAAGGCCGGCGAGGCGCGCGCCGCGCGGGACGCCGCCCGCGGCGAGGCCCTGGCTCGCAAGACCGCGCTGGTCGAGGAGGCCGAGAAGCTCGCCGCCGAGTCCACCGGATGGAAGACCGCCGGGGACCGGCTCAAGGAGATCCTCGACGAGTGGAAGACCATTCGCGGGGTCGACAAGAAGGCGGACGGTGAGCTGTGGAAGCGGTTCGCCGCCGCCCGGGACGGCTTCACCCGTCGCCGGGGTGCCCACTTCGCCTCCCTGGACTCGCAGCGCAAGCAGGCGCAGACGGTCAAGGAAGAGCTGGTCGCCGAAGCGGAGAAGCTCAAGGAGTCCACCGACTGGGCGGCCACCGCCAATCAGCTCAAGGAGCTGATGACCCAGTGGAAGGCCGCTCCGCGCGCCTCCAAGGAGGCCGAGCAGAAGCTGT
Organism: Micromonospora sp. CPCC 205539; assembly: GCF_036906815.1. Lineage (NCBI taxonomy): Bacteria > Bacillati > Actinomycetota > Actinomycetes > Micromonosporales > Micromonosporaceae > Micromonospora > Micromonospora sp. CPCC 205539. Next base: position 129,539 of record NZ_JBAKHW010000003.1, read on the forward strand.
GGGAACGGTTCCGTGCCGCCCAGGACGCCTTCTTCAGCCGCCGCAGCGAGGTCTTCTCCGCCCGGGACAACGAGCAGCGCGGCAACCTGGAGCGCAAGCAGGCGCTGCTGGCCGAGGCTGAGGCCCTGGACGTCGACGGTGACCCCAAGGGCGCCCAGGCCAAGCTGCGGGAGATCCAGGCCCAGTGGCACGAGGCCGGCCGGGTGCCCCGGGAGGCCGCCGCCGGGCTTGAGCGCCGGCTGCGCGTCATCGACGACAAGGTCCGCGAGGTGATGGACTCGGCGTGGCGCCGCACCACCAAGGAGGACAACCCGCTGCTCGCCCAGATGCGGGCGCAGGTGGCGGAGGCCGAGGAGCGGCTGGCCCGTGCCCAGAGCGCCGGGGACACCCGCCGGATCAAGGAGGCCGAGCAGGCCCTCGCCTCCAAGCGGCAGTTCCTCCAGCTCGCCGAGCAGGCCGGCTGACCTGACGCGTTCCCGGAGCCCCCGATCCCTCCACGGGACTGGGGGCTCCCGCGTATCCCGATCCCCACGGCCACACCACACCACGCACGTCCCGCCACCTGCGGCCCGCGCCACAAGGCCCGCACCACGCGCCACCCGCGCCACAAGGCCCGCACCACGCGCCACCCGCGCCACGCGGCCCGCGCCACCCGCCACCCGCGCCACGCGGCCCGCGCCACCCGCCACCCGCGCCACGCGGCCCACGACGGGTCGGGCCGCC